>NZ_JBIATA010000027.1:0-108969 GCF_042891295.1 Streptomyces sp. NPDC001902
CACTCCGCATTCGTCAGGTCTCCACGGCCAACCATGCTGAACAGCGTCAATCCACACGCATGATCACGTCAGGAGATCCGAGAAACAGCACCTAGGTCGCGCGGCCCTTCGGAGCCCTTCGGAGCCCTTCGGAGCCGTTCGGATCCCTTCGGCCCGGGTTCAGGCGCGCCCGAAGGAGTCCGCCAGGAGTCGATCCGGGCGGTCAGGAGCATGGCGCCGCTGTGGCCCATGCCCTCGAACTGGCCGGCCGTCTCCAGGCCGACGGCGCCGTGCAGGTGGGACCACGCGAGCACGGCGCCCGCCAGGGGCACACCGGGGGCCGCCGCGGCGCGCTCCCCGGTGTGGGTGGTCACCCAGGCGGCGACGGCGTCGCGGCGTGCCCAGCTGCCCGTCTCCTCGACGACGGGGAGGACGGCCGCGGTGGGGGAGGCCGTGGCGAAGACCCCCAGGAAGGGTCCCAAGGCCGCCCTGGCGCGCTCCACGGTGTCGGCCGGGGCGGTGCAGCCGGGGACGGGCGTGCGCTGGACCAGCAGGTAGCGGTGGGGCCGGCGGACCGCCCACGCGCGGTACGCCTCGGCCAGCGCGCACACCGAGCCGCCCGTCATGGACTCCTCGGCCTTCGAGCGGGCCTTCGGCGCGGGGCCGGCACCGCTCGGCGAGGCGCTCGACGCCACCGTCGCCTGGTACCGCGGGCTGCTCGCGGGCACGTGACGGCGGCGCCTTCCCGGCGCCGGGCCCTCGCACTACGGGGCCGGTACGAGCCCGTCGGCGACGAGGCCGGCCAGGACGGCCTCCCCGAGCGCGTGCACCGCGGACTGCGGGCGCACCATCACGGTGAACTCCTTGACCAGGCCCGCCTCGTCGACCTGCAGCAGGTCGATGCCGTGGATGCTCTTGCCGCCCACGGTGGCACGGAACACCAGCACCGTCGACGGTGCCTCGGTGCCGTCGGCGCTCGTCTCGACCGTGCCGTCGAGGGTCCCCACGTAGTGGAAGTCCTCGAAGGTGCGCAGCAGGACGCCGAAGAGCCCCAGCACCATGGGCTTGCCCTCGAACGGGGTGAACTTCACCGGGCTGTAGAGGCGGATGTCGTCGTGGAACAGTTCGTCCAGCGCGCTGAGATCGCGGCGCTCGACGGCGGACCGGAAGCGGTCGGCGGCTGTCATGGCTCCTCCTGGTCGTCCGGCTCCGGACGTCGACACTCAGAAAATTGATTACTCAGTTTCTTGAGTATCATGAGGAGCGGTCACACGGAAGAGCACGGCACGGCGGGACAGACGTGACGACGGACGGAAGGGGAGCCGGGATGGCCCTGCGGCACGCGGTCCTGGCCGCACTCCTGGACGGGGAACTCAGCGGCTACGAGCTGACGAAGGCGTTCGACATCGGGGTGGCGAACTTCTGG
This sequence comes from Streptomyces sp. NPDC001902, assembly GCF_042891295.1. Classification (NCBI taxonomy): domain Bacteria; kingdom Bacillati; phylum Actinomycetota; class Actinomycetes; order Kitasatosporales; family Streptomycetaceae; genus Streptomyces; species Streptomyces sp. NPDC001902. Next base: position 1,406 of record NZ_JBIATA010000027.1, read on the forward strand.
CACGCCCTGCCGCAGCAGCTCTACGCCGAACTGACCAGGCTCGAGAAGGAGAGGCTGATCGCGGGCCGTGAGGTCGTGCAGGACAGCCGGCCCAACAAGCGCCTCTTCCACGTCACCGAGGGCGGGGTCGCCGAGCTGGAACGGTTCGCGGCGGCGGTCGGCAAACCCTCCTTCATCCGCGACGACCTGCTCGTGGCGGTGCAGGCCGCGGACGTGGTCGACGCCGGGGAGCTGATCGCCCGGCTCGGCGAGCGGGCCGCCTTCGCCGACGCCAAGATCGAGCTGTTCGAACGGCTCCTCGCGCGGATGCGCGGCGGCCGCACCGAGGAGGAGTTCCTCGGTCGCGGCCGCCGCGTCGGCCCCTACCTCACCTGCCTACGGGGCCTGGCCTTCGAGGAGGGCAACCGGGACTGGTGCCGGCGGGCCGCCGAAGTCCTGCGGCAGCGGGCCCGCGTCGCCGAGGAACGCTGACGCCCCGCGACGCCCGGCCTCATCCCGCCCGCAGGGCGGTCGTCAGCCACGCCACCGCCGGGGCCAGCGCGGGCGGCGCCTCCTGCCCGCCCACCCGCGCCAGCAACTGCCAGTAGCGCTCGTAACGGGAGTCGTGAGAGATCTCCAGCCGCTCGGCCAGCCATCCCCGGAACTGCGGGCCGTCTGCCCGGCCGGACAAATCCGCGTACGCGCGGACGAGTTCCTCCACGACAGGACGGGCCGCCGGTGATGCCGGGCCGATGCCCGCCGCCACGGCGCCGCCCGCGCGCTCCCGCAGCAACTCGGCCGTCCGGCGGGCCGCCGCCGGGTCCGGCTGACCGCCCTCCGCGAGGGCGCGGCTCTGGTCGGCGACGGCGCGGCGGACGCCCGCCCTGAAGTCCTCGTCCTGGATCAGCTCGGCCAGCTCCACCCAGGCGCTCACCTGCTCCGGCGAGGCCTCGTCGGGGAGTTCGGGCATCGCGGCGCGCATCATGGCCGGGAAACCGGGGTCGACGTCGATGCCGCTCACGACGTCGTCGACGAACTCGTCGACGAGGCGGCGGCGTTCACGGTCCGAGAGAGTGGCGAGTCGGTGCATCAGTTCCGTCTCCTGTGGCGAGGCCCCGCGCCCCGCGACCGTCCGCAGCACCGCCTGGCGGACCCGCAGGGTGCGGATCTGCACCTCCAGTGCCTCGGCGTGGGCAGCGGCGACCTCGGCGACGGTGACCTTCCTGTCCAGGATGGAGTGGACGGCCGCGAGGTCGATGCCGAGGTCGCGCAGCGTGCGCACGAGGGCCAGGCGGTCCAGCGCGGCCCGGTCGTAGAGCCGGTAGCCGGCGGGTGTCCGATCGGTCGGCGGCACCACTCCGGTGTCCGACCAGTACCGGATGGTCTTCACCGTCAGACCGGTCAGCCGGGCCAGCTCACCGATGCTGTGGAGGGTGTCGTCGTCCATGTCGGCCATCCTGGGGTCTCCCGCCGCGGGAGACTCAAGCATGCGCCCTGGGCGGCGCCGCGCCTCACCAGGCGCGGGCCTCGCGCAGCAGCAGGTCGCGGACGAGGCCGAGGTGCGGGTGGTGGTCGGCGCCCGGGCGCTGGACGAGGTAGGCGGTGTTGATGGGCGGGTCGTCGGGGTCGAGCAGCGGGACCAGGGTGCCGTCCGCCAGGGCCGCCGCGCACAGGTAGCGGGGGAGGACGGTGAAGCCCGCGCCCGCGGCGACGGTGGCGAGCACGCCGCGCAGGTCCGGGACGGTCACGGCGGCATGGCCGGTGAGACGGCGGCCGAACACATGGCGCCAGTAACGGCGCGCGATCGGCAGGTCCTCGGCGTACGAGACGAGCGGGACGCCGCTCAGCGCGCCGGGCCCGCCGGAGGCCACGTCCAGCCGGGCGGCCCGGGACGGGGCGGCCACCAGCACGAACTCCTCGTCCATCAGGGGCACGGCGCTGAGCAGGCGCCCGCGCGGGCGGTGCGTGGAGATCACCAGGTCGTGCTGCCCGGCCCGCAGCGACTCCAGCAGGACGTCGGTGAGCCCGGTGCCGATCCGCAGCCGTACGCCGCGCTCGACGAGCGGTGCGAGCGCGGGCAGCACGCGCTCGCACAGCAGCTCCGCGGGGCCGCCGAGGCGGACCGGCTCGGCGGGGAGGCCCGCGTCGCCGTGCCCGCGGTCGGCGACGGCGGCCAGCGCGTCGAGCGGCTCGGCCACCCGACCGGCGAGCTCGTCGGCGAAGGGCGTGGCGGCGACGCCACGTGGCAGCCGCTCGAAGAGCTCGCGGTCCAGTTGGCCTTCGAGCGTACGGATCTGGGTCGTCACCGTCGGCTGGGAGAGCCCCAGGAGCCGCGCGGCCGCGGTGAAGGAACCGGCGCGGTGCACCGCCAGGAAGGTGCGCAGCAGCGTGAGGTCCAGCGACCCCCCTGCCGTGCCCCCGCCCCCGTGCCCCGGGCGTATTCCCGGCGACCCATTGGAAACGGTATGGCTCATGATGGCGATCCTATTGGATGCCAATGGGAGGTCCGCCCTACCGTCGAGCCGTCCGGCCCGCTCCGACGCGGTCCGGTGGCAACCGAGCACATCAAGGAGACCTGACATGGCGAAGATCCTGTTCGTCCTGACCGGCGCCTCGTCCTGGACGCTGTCCGACGGCACCGAGCACCCCACCGGCTTCTGGGCCGAGGAGGCCGTGACCCCGTACCGGATCCTCACCGCCGCGGGCCACGAGGTCGTGGTGGCCACCCCGGGCGGCGTCGTGCCGGCCGTGGACCGGGGGAGCCTGGCCGCCGAGTTCAACGGCGGGGAGGAGGGTGCCCGGGCCCTCGCCGGGGAACTGGAGGCGATGACGGTGCTGCGGCGCCCGGTCAAGCTGGAGGAGACGGACCTCGACGACTACGCCGCCGTGTTCTACCCCGGCGGGCACGGGCCGATGGAGGACCTCGCCGTCGACCCGGTCTCCGGACGCCTGCTGACCGCCGCGCTCGACTCGGGCAAGCCGCTCGGCGTCGTCTGCCACGGTCCCGCGGCCCTGCTCGCCGCCGAACGCGCCGACGGCGGCTGGCCGTTCGCGGGCTACCGGCTGACCGGCTTCACCAACGCCGAGGAGACCCAGGGAGGGCTCGCCGGCCGTGCCCCCTGGCTCCTGCAGGACCGTCTGGTCGCCCTCGGCGCGGACTTCCAGGAAGGCGAGCCGTGGACGCCCCACGTGGTGACCGACCGCAACCTGATCACCGGTCAGAACCCGGCCTCGTCCGGCCCGCTGGCCGAGCGCCTGCTCGCCACGCTGACCTGAGGCTGGACCGGCCCGCCCGGCGCGCCCGAGGATGGGCTGCCATGAAGGTGAACAGCGTGGCCGACGCCGAGGCCCTGGCCCGCCTGGCGCACGAGGGCCAGACCGACCGCATCGGCGTGCCCTACATCGAGCACGTCCGGGCGGTCGCGGCGGGCCTCGCCGCCTTCGGGCCGGACCTGCAGATGGCCGGACTCCTGCACGACGCCATCGAGGACACCCCCTGGACCGCCGGCCGGCTGCGCGCCGCCGGCGTCCCGGAGCGGGTCGTCGGCATCGTCGAGCAGGTCACCAACCAGCCGGGCGTGCCCTACGAGGACAAACTGCGCCGGATCGCCGCCAACCGGGACGCGGCCCTGGTGAAGATCGCCGACAACGCCCACAACAGCCACCCGGACCGGGCCGCGCGCCTCGACGAGGCGCAGCGGCTGCGGCTGGCCGCCAAGTACCGGGGGGCCCGGGCGATCCTGTGGCCGGCGGTGCCCCGTGAGGACGTGGCCACGATCCTCGCGGTCGTCAACCCGGCACTGCTGCCGGATCTTCCGCCGGCCTGGTGATCGCGGTGACCACCCGCTGCAGGCTGGCCAGCCAGATCGCGGCGTCGACGGCGTAGTACAGCAGCGGGTCCGGTGCCCGGCCGCCCGAGGCGGCGCAGACGTCCGCGATGACCGTGCGGTCCGTCGGCACGCTCCGTCGCGGGGACTCGGCGGGCGCCGGACGCATCGTGCCCGAGCGCAGGTCGTACGTCAGCGGCAGTGTGGTCAGCCGCAGATGGTGGGCCGCGTCCCGCAGGTGCGCGGCGCTGAGCGGCCACGCGGCCAGTGCGCCCGGCGGGCAGTGGTCGACGAGGGTCTGCCCCATGGTGAGGACGCGGTTCCCGGCCAGCATGATCGCCTGGAAGTCCGTCGGCAGCGCGGGTCCCGCACCAGGGGCGTCGCGTTCGGTGGCGAACTGCGCGTAGCTGGCCTCCGCGATCAGCTGGGCGAGCCGGGCCCTGGACAGCGCGTCGCCCACCGTCCCGGTCCCGGTGATGCACTCGGTGATCCGCGTGACCGCCAGGGTGCCCTGGTCCAGCAGCCGCGAACAGGCCCGCCCCAGCTCGCCCGTGCCGCCCCGCGGCCAGGCCAGCAGCCCGACGACGATGCCGGTCAGCGCACCCGTCACCACGTCAGCGATCCGGAACGCGGCGAGTTCAGGACCCGAGGGGGCGATCTGTGTGAAGGCCGAGGCCACCGCGACCGTGAAGAACGCCTGGCCCCAGCCGAGACCGAGCACCGGCCCCGCCGTGAACGCGAGGAAGAACACGGGCGCCATCATGACCGCGTACACCGGCGTGTGGTCGCCCACGAGCAACAGCAGCAGCGCGGCCACCCCGGCCCCCACCAGCGTGCCCCGCACCGCGGGGACCACGGTCGTACGGGTGCCGGCGGCGCTGGTGCGCATCACCGTCAGCGTGGTCAGGAGCGCCCAGAAGCCGTGCGACAGGTCGAGCCCGCCCGCGATCAGGCGCGCCGCGGCGAGGGCCAGTGCGATGCGCACGGCGTTCTGGAAGTAGACCGAGCGCGGCGTGAGATGAGCCCGCATCCGGTGCCCGTACAGGGCGACGGGCGACTGCCCCGCGTACCAGAACGGCCCCAGCCGCTCCTCGGGCCGTGTCGTGTCGGGCGGCACCGGCGCGCCGAGCGCGATCCGCACGGAGGTGACCAGGAAGGCCGCGGTGTACGCGATGTCGAGCGCGATCGCCCCGTCCCGCACCGTCGTGGCGGAGGTCCCCCCGGACACCGGCCGGCGGGCCCGGTGCTCCTCGAAGGCCGCCGCGGCGGCCGCGCACGGGGCGACCAGGGGCGCCGGGGTCTCGCCCTTCAGCGCCCGGGCGGCACTGTGGCAGGCGGTGGCCGAGGCCAGCAGCATCCGCGACCGGGCGGGGTCGGGGGCCGGTGTGCGCTCCGCCGCGTCCTCGGCCAACTGCCCGGTCTGCGCCAGCAGGTGCCGCAGGTACGCGGCCCCCTGGCACAGGGCCCGGTCGCGTGCCCCCGCCGACGCCGGGCGCTCGTCCTTCGGCACGTGGCTCATGCGCAGCTGCTGCGCCGTCCCCAGCAGGCTTCCCAGCCGCTCGGTCACCACCGGCGGCTCGAGCGCCAGTGACCGCAGGGCCTTCGCCGCGGTCTCGCACGCGTGGGCGAGCCGGTCCTGGTAGCGGCCCGGTGACGGATCCGGCCACACCCACACCTCGGCGGCGGCCATCAGCAGCACGCCGACCACCAGACCGCACAGGCGCAGGCCCAGCGACTCCGGCTGGTACGGGGGGAAGCACGGCAGGATGTAGAACAGCTGCAGCCCGTTGGCGAGCCCCACCAGCTTGGGCCCGCCCACCCCCGCGTACGTCACCGCGAACCCGACCCCGAGCATCCCCAGCGCCGCCGTCCAGTCGCTGACGGCCAGTGCCGTGCCCAGGGCGATGAGCAGCGCGGCCACCGGCAGCGCGGCCAGCAGGGTGCGGGCGCGCTCGACCGGCGTACCAGGCACGTAGGACAGGCCACCGGAGGCCACGGCGCCGAAGAGGGCGTAGATCGCGACGACCGGCTGGCCGAAGCCGTAGCGCGCGACGTAGAAGCTCAGGCACGCCACGAGGGTCACCCGCACCGAACGGCGCACCGCCCGGAGGCCCGGATCACGGACCCGCAGCCACTCCCGCGCACCGCGACCGGGCACCCGCGGCCTCCTCGTTCCTCAGGTCCACGACACGCCGGACCCCTTCAGATCACGGTAGGCCGGGCAGGACCGCCCGGCCACCGCGCGGTCCTGCCCCGCCCGCGCCTCACAGGCGCACGGTGACCAGCGCGATGTCGTCGGCCGCGCCTCCGGTGACGCCGAGCCGGGCCAGCAGGGCGTCCGCGAGCCGCTCGGCGCCGAGGCCGGGGGTATCGGCGAGCGCGGAGGTCAGCCGGGCCAGGCCCGTGTAGATGTCCTCCCTGCGGCGCTCGATCAGGCCGTCGGTGTAGAGCACCAGCGTGTCCCCCGGGCGGTACGTCAAGGCCGCTTGCGGCCGGGCGACGTGGGCGGGGCGGGCACCCAGGGGCGGGTCGGTGGCCTGGTCCAGCAGTTCGCAGGTGCCGTCGCCGTGGAGCAGCACGGGCGGCGGATGCCCGGCGCTGCTGTAGCTGATCGTGCGCCGCTCCTTGTCGATCAGCGCGCTGACGGCGGTGGTGGCCACGGCGCCCTCGACGCAGCGGGCGTAGAGGCCGACGACCTCCAGGGCCTTGGCGGGACCGTCGACGGTGCGCATGGCCGCGCTCAGCGCGCTGCGCAGCATCCCCATGACGCTGGCGGCCTCCAGGCCGTGGCCCACGACGTCGCCGACCGCCACCGCGTAGCGGTTCGGCGAGAGGTTGACCACGTCGTACCAGTCGCCGCACACGTTGAGCGAGCCCGCGGCCGGCAGGTAGCGCACCGCGATGTCCTCGTGCTGGTGCAGGTCCGGCGAGTGGAGCATGGCCTCCTGCAACGTGAGGGCGACCTGCCGTTCGCGGGCGTGGGCCTCGCGCAGCTGGTCGTTGAGGCGCTGCAGCTCCCGGGCCCGCGCGTACAGCTCGGCCTCCATCGCCTGCTCCCGCTCGCTCAGGTCCGAGCCCTGCAGCCCGTGCCGGTGGCGGCGGGCCTGGACGAACGAGGTCACGTCCTCCACCCGGTGGATGATCCATGCGACGGTGCCGTCCGGCCCGAGGACGGGGGTGTTGATCGGGCTCCACCAGCGCTCCTCGAACCTCCCGGGATCGTCCATCACCGGGATGTCGTACTTCTGCAGCGCCATCGTGTCGGGCTCGCGGCAGGTCAGGGCCCGCTGCAGGGAGGCGCTGAGGTTGCGCACCCCGTCGGCCAGCGGGTCGTCCGGGTTGTCGGGGAACGCGTCGAAGATGTACTGGCCGATCAGGTCGTCCCGGGTGCGTTTGGTCGCCGCCAGGTACGCCTGGTTGACGCCCACGATCACCAGCGCCGCGTCCAGTACCAGGTACGGGCTCGGGGTCGCCGCGAACAGCGCCGCGTAGTCGATCTGCGGTGTCGCCACGGCGTGCTCGTCGTCCCCCGTGTCCGGCAGGGCCACGCAACCAATCTATAAGGCGTTCGGCCGCCTCACCTGTCGCGAAGGCGCCGCCAGGCGGGCCCGCCCGGCGGCGCCTTCAGCCCGAGGCGAGCGACGTACGGGACTCCAGGTCGCGGCGCGTGGCGTCGCCGTACTCACCGCTCTCGTCGCCGCGGACGCCGTACCAGACCTGGAAACGGGCGACGGCCGCAGCGAGGCGCCCGTCGAAGCGGCCGTCGACGGCACCGTCCGCGTAGACGTCCGGGATCCGCAGCAGCCGGGCCTGGAGCTCGCTGACGGCCGGTCCGGCGTCGCCCTGCCGGAGCACCCCGCTGATCGCGCCCGCACCGGGCGAGCCGGGCGAGCCGGGTGCGGAGGGGGAGGCGGGGGCGGCGCCCTGCGGGGTACCGGGGTGGAGGACGCCGGGGGAGAACAGGGCGAGGGCGAGCGCGAATCCGGCGGCGCCGCCGGTGCCGGTGAGCAGCGCGACGCGCAGCGCGCGCCGGGTGCCGGGGGAGCGCCGGGGCGGTGCCGCCCTGGTCCCGGCCCGGGGGTCCGCAGCCCGGGGATCCGCGGCCCGGGGCGCGGCCCGTCGCGGAGGCGGTCCGGTGCGGGGCAGCGGCTGGGTGTCAGGGCCGCCCTCCCGGGGCGGGGCGGCGCCGCCGGCGGGGCGGAAGAGGCCGAGGGACTCCTCCCACGGCTCGTCCGGCCCTCCGGGCGTCTCCCGCGCGGTGATGATGCGCGTCGGCTCGATCATGCGGCGCCGCGGCGGTCCTCCGCCGGACGGGTTCGGCACAGCGGTCCCCCTGTTCTCCCCCCGTCATCCGTACTGGGCCGACCACGCTAGGACCCGCGGGTGGGCCGAAGGCCCGGAATCGCCGAACGCGCCGCGCCCCGGGCCCCGTTGGGGTATGCGCGCGGTCACCGCCGAGGGCGCCGCGAAGGAACCCTGACGACCTTGTGCCGGCCGGTCGCCTATCGTCGTGGCTGCGGAGACCACTCCGCGGGTGACGGCACGAGTGGAGGACGACTGTGCGCTACCGGGACCTGGGACGCAGCGGGCTGCGGGTGTCGGAGATCGGCTACGGAGCCTGGGGGATCGGCGAGTCCGCGTGGGTGGGCGCGACCGAGGACGAGTCGCTGCGCGCCCTGAACCGGGCCGTCGACCTCGGGGTGAACCTCATCGACACCGCCCGCGGCTACGGCGAGAGCGAGCGCATCGTCGGACGGGTCGTCCGCGACCGCGCCCGGGCCGGTGACGAGATCCTCGTGGCCACCAAGGTGCCGCCGAAGAACCGCCTGTGGCCCGCCCCCGACGGCGTGGACCCGGCGGAGGCGTTCCCCGGCGACCACATCCGCGAGAGCCTCGAGACCAGCCTGCGGGCCGCCGGGCTCGACCACTTCGACGTGCTCCAGTTCCACGTCTGGAGCGACGAGTGGGTGGGCCGCGGGGACTGGGCGGAGACCGTCGCCGACCTGAAGAAGGAGGGCAAGATCCGGCTCTTCGGGGTGTCGGTCAACGACCACGAGCCGGACAACGCCCTCGCCCTGGTCCGCAGCGGGCTCGTGGACACGGTGCAGGTGATCTACAACGTCTTCGACCAGGCACCGGCGGACGCGCTGCTCCCCGCCTGCCAGGAGCAGGGCGTCGGCGTCATCGTCCGGGTGGCCCTCGACGAGGGCGGCCTGACCGGCCGGATCACCGCCGGGACCACCTTCCCCGAAGGGGACTTCCGCAACCGCTACTTCCGTGACGACCGCACCGCGCAGGTGGAGCGCCGCGTGGACGCCATCGTCGCCGACCTCGGCATCGACCCCGACGACATCGCGGAGACCGCCCTGCGGTTCGTGCTGAGCGCCCCCGCGGTCTCCACCGTCATCCCCGGCATGCGGTCGGTGCGCAACGTCGAGCGGAACACCGCGCTGAGCGACGGCCGGCCCCTGACGCCGGAACAACTCGCGGTCCTGGCCCGGCACCGCTGGGAGCGCAACTTCTACGGCTGACCGCCCGCAGCATGAACGCCCCCGGCGGGGGAAGGCGCGCTTCCGGACAGAACGGCTCGTTCACGGAGGTGACCATGTCAGCGTCGACGGCTCACGCCGACCCGCCGGGAGCGTTGCGGACCGATGTGCCGGCCCGGTTGGACCGGTTGCCGTGGACCCGCTGGCACTGGCGCATCGTCATCGGCCTGGGCACCGTGTGGATCCTCGACGGCCTCGAGGTCACCATCGTCGGCAACATGGCGGGCCGGCTGGCCGAGCAGGGCAGCGGCATCGACATCAGCACCGCCCAGGTCACCACGCTGGCGGCCGCGGTGTACGTCGCGGGGGCCTGCCTGGGCGCGCTGTTCTTCGGCAGGCTGACCGACCGGCTCGGCCGCAAGAAGCTGTTCATGGTGACCCTGGCCGTCTACCTCGCGGCCACGGCGGTCACCGCGGTGTCGTGGACCGCCTGGTTCTTCATCCTGTGCCGCTTCTTCACCGGCTTCGGCATCGGCGGCGAGTACGCCGCCATCAACTCGGCGATCGACGAACTGATCCCCGCCCGGGTGCGCGGCCGGATCGACCTGATCATCAACGGCAGCTTCTGGATCGGCGCCGCCGTGGGCGCGTTCGCGTCCATCGCCCTGCTGGACACCTCACTGTTCGCCGGTGACGTCGGCTGGCGGCTCGCCTTCGGCATCGGCGTCGTCCTGGGCCTGGTCATCCTGCTGGTGCGCCGTCACGTGCCGGAGAGCCCGCGCTGGTTGTTCACCCACGGACGAGCGGAGGAGGCCGAGCGCCTGGTCGCCGACGTCGAGCGCACGGTGGCCGAGGAGAGCGGCAAGCCCCTGCCGGAGCCGGGCGAGAGCATCCTCATCCGCCCCCGCGGTGAACTGGGCTTCCTCACCATCGCCCGCACCGTCACCCGCGAGTACCCGCGCCGCACGCTGCTCGGTCTCGCGCTCTTCTCCGGCCAGGCCTTCCTCTACAACGCCGTCACCTTCGGCTACGCGGTCATCCTCACCACCTTCTTCGACGTGCCGAACGGCGACACCGGCTACTACTTCGCCGTCATCGCGGTCGGCAACTTCCTCGGCCCGCTGCTGCTCGGTCACCTCTTCGACTCCGTGGGCCGCAAGCCGATGATCACCGGCAGCTACGTCGGCTCCGGCCTGCTCCTGTTCGGCACCGCCTGGCTGTTCCAGCAGGGTGCCCTCAGCGCGGTCACCATGACGGCCTGCTGGACCGCGGTGCTGTTCCTCGCCTCCGCGGGAGCCAGCGCGGCCTACCTGACGGTCAGCGAGATCTTCCCGCTGGAGACCCGTGCGCTGTGCATCGCCTTCTTCTACGCCGTCGGCACCGCCCTCGGCGGCATCACCGGCCCCCTGCTCTTCAACGGCCTGGTCGGCAGCGGCGAGCCCGGCGACACCACCCTCGCCTTCTGCCTAGGCGCCGCCCTGATGACCCTCGCGGGCCTGGTCGAGGCGGCCATCGGGGTACGCGCCGAGCGGCGCAGCCTGGAGTCCCTGGCCGCCCCGCTCAGCGCCGTCGAGGAACCGGCGGGGACCACCTCCGGCGCCTCCGGAGCGCGCCCGTGAAGGGCGTCCCCGGCGACCCCGGGGGCGTATCGTCCGGTGGGTCGTAGGCAACCCAGGGGAGGACCCCCGTGCGAAAGATCATCCTGCAGATGGCGGTGTCCCTCGACGGCTACTTCGAGGGGCCCGACCGTGAGATCGACTGGCACCGCGTGGACGAGGAACTGCACCTCCACATGAACGAGCGGCTGAAGACGATGGGCGCCTTCCTGAGCGGCCGCGTCACCCACGAGCTCATGGCCGCCTACTGGCCCACGGCCGACGCCGACCCGCAGAGCAGCCCCGCCGAGGCGGAGTTCGCCGGGATCTGGCGCGACATGCCGAAGTTCGTGTACTCGCGGACGCTGGAGCGGGCCGAGTGGAACACCACGATCGTGCGCGACGTCGTCGCCGAGGAGGTCCTGGAGCTCAAGGCGCGGCCGGGCGGCGACCTGGTGCTCGGCGGTGCCGACCTCGCCGCCTCGTTCCTGCGGCTGGGACTGGTCGACGAGTACCGGATCTACGTCCACCCGGTCGTGCTGGGCCGGGGCAGGCCGGTCTTCCCCGACGCCGGCACGCTCACCGCCCTCCGGCTCGCCGGGACCCAGACCTTCGGCAACGGGGTCGTGCTGCTGCAGTACGACCGGGCCGACGCCGGACCGGGCGCCTGACCGGGCGTCTGACCGCCGCTAGAGCGCGCCGCGCTCCACGCAGCCGCGCAGGAACGCGGCCTGCCCGGCGTGCTGCAGGTCGTCCGACACCACGCTGACCAGCCGTACCGCCAGCGTCACCGGCGGATCCCAGCTGGTGTCGACGACGCGTGGGAAGTCCGTCTCGCGCAGCGTCCGCAGGTAGCCCAGGGTGTGCTCGTACACCGCGTCGTGATAGCCGGTCAGCAGCTCGCCCGACGCGACGCGCAGCGCGGCGACGTCCTTGGGGCGGTGGCCGTACCCGGTGTCGTACGGCGCGAAGGGCAGGCCGAAGCGGTCGGCCCAGCCGCCGTCGGTCCACAGCTGCCCGGTGCCCGCGACGCCGGCCACATGGTCGTCCTGAATGCGCGTCAGGTGCCAGATCAGCCAGGCGATCGAGTTCGCCCCCTCGTCGGGCCGCGCGTGCAGGCCGTCCAGGGGCATGCCGTCGACGGCCTCGTGCACGGTCTCCTGGATCCTGCCGAAGGCGTCGGCGAGCAGATCTGCGCTCTTCATGCGTGCTCCCTCGGTTCCTGTGCCGGGCGGTCCCCGCTGCCGCTCCGCCCACGCTAGGCGTGCCGCCCCGCCGCGGCCACCAGACACTCCAGCACGCGGCGCAACGGCGGCTGCCCGGCGGTGCCGGCGGCCAGCAGCGCCGAGACCGTACGGGTCACCGGGTGCGCGGGCGGGTGCAGGCTGACGCCGTCCAGGGCGGCGGGCAGTGCCAGCCGCGGGACGAGCGCGACACCCGCACCGGCCGCGACGAGGGCGGTGAGCACCGAGAAGTCGCTGGCCAGTGCCACCGGCCGGGGCACGAATCCGGCCGCGCCGCAGGCCCGCCGGGTCAGTTCGTGGCAGGAGGTGTCCGGCCCGGGCATGAGCCATTCCTGCCCGGCGAGGAGCGCCAGGTCGAGGGCCTCGCCCGGGCCCAGGCCGTGTTCGGCGGCGAGCGCGGGAGGAACGGCGAGCAGCACCGGGTCCTCCACCAGATGGTGCTGCTCGCAGCCGGCGGGCACCTCGCGCGGCAGCAGGCTGTACGCGTGGACGACGGCGATGTCGGCCTCACGGCGCCGCAGCAGCTCCACCGCCGCGGCGGGTTCGTGCTCGGCGATCCTCAGCCCGGTCGGCGCACCGGCATCCCCGCCGGCGAGCAGCCGCCACACCTCCGGCATCAGGGTGCGCGCCGCGGACGGGAAGGCGGCGACGCGGACGGGGCCGCCGGCGCCCCCGCGGAGCCTGTCCAACGCGGCCTCGGCGGAGGCGAGATCGCCGAGGATCACCTCCGCGTGCTCCACCAGCAGTCGCCCGGCCGGGGTCAGCCGCAGCGTGCGGCCCCGCTTCTCCAGGACCGGGACCCCGGTCTCCCGCTCCAGCGCGGCGAGTTGCTGGGAGACGGCGGGGCCGGTCAGATGCAGTGCCTCGGCGGTCGCGGCGACCGTGCCGTGCACCGAGAAGGCCCGCAGCAGGCTCAGCCGGCGGACGTCGAGCATAAAGTCCACCTTCTCGTTTTCGGAAGAAAGAGTAACTGGATCTTTTCCATCCTAGTCGGGACAGTGGGACACGTGAAGCCTCCCGCCCCCTCGCCCCGTGTCCTCGCCCTCGCCGGCACCGTCGTGCTGTGGGCCTCGGCGTTCCCCGCCATCCGCGTCGGCCTGGAGGGGCTGGGGGTCGCCGGTCTGTCCTTCCTGCGGCTGGCCCTGGCGTCCGCCGCGCTCGCCGTGGCCGCACCCCTGCTCGGCGTCCGCCGGCCACGGCGGCGCGACCTGCCGCGCATCGCGTTGTGCGGCCTGACCGGCATGGCCGCGTACCAACTGCTGCTCAACTGGGGCGAGGTCCACGTCCCCGCGGGCACCGCCAGCCTGCTGGTCGCCATCGCCCCCGCCTTCAGCGTGCTCCTCGCGACCGCCTTCCTCGGCGAACCGCTGACCCGCACCGTCGTCGCGGGCAGCCTCGTGGCGATCGGCGGGGCCGCCGTCATCGCCCTCGCCCGCGGCGGCGCGCACTTCACCGCGGGCGCGCTCGTCGTCCTCGGCGCCGCCGTCGTCCAGGGCGTCTACCACGCCGCCACCAAACCGCTGCTGCGCCGCCACACCGGACTGGAGGTGGCCTGCTACGCCATGTGGGCCGGCACTCTGATGCTGCTGCCGCTCGCCCCCGGCACCGTGCGGGCGGCGGCCCACGCCCCCGGCCCGGCCCTCGCCTCGGCGGTCTACCTCGGCCTGCTGCCGTCCGCGCTGGGCTTCGTGATCTGGGGGTACGCGGTCGCCCGGCTCAGCCTCGCGACCTCGACGGCGGCGCTGTACCTCGTACCGCCGGTGGCCCTCCTCGTCGCCTTCGTGTGGCTCGGCGAGATCCCCCGGCCCACCGAACTGGCGGGCGGGGCGATCGGCATCGCGGGCGTCGTCCTGATCAACCGCGGGCGGCCCGGGGCGTCCGGGGCCGTCCGGGCCGCGCGTCAGCGGACCGCGAGGACCAAGGTCACGACGTAGTGCTCCTCGACCACGCCGTCCGGGAAGTGCCGCAGCAGGCGCTCCCGTTCGGCGGCGAGGAAGGCGCCGGCGCGTTCCTCGCCGAGCACCAGGAAGGCCGACTGGGTGCCGAGGTTCGCCAGGTGCACCTCGACGGGCACCCGCCGGGACCACGGCAGCCGCTGCTCGGCGAAACCCGGCCCGGCCGGCAGCCGCCCCGAGCGGGGATGGGACAACTTCCCGAAGAAGCCGCCCAGCCGGTCCTGCTCGCCGGCGATCCACGGCACCGACACGTCGGGGTCGTTGCGCCACAGCGCGAACGCGCCGCCCGGCCGCAGCACCCGCAGCGCCTCCGGCACCGACCGCCGCGGATCGGTCCAGTGCCAGGCCTGCGCGTACGTCACGAAGTCGAAGGCGCCGGAGGCCAGTGGCAGCCGGTCGCCGTCCCCGCGCACCAGGGCGACGTCCGGCAGGTTGCGGCGCAGCTCCGCGGCCATGCCGTCGCCCGGCTCCACGGCCACCACCCGGGCGCCGCGCCGGTGCAGCAGCGCGGTGGCGATGCCGGTCCCCGCGCCCACGTCGGCGACCAGGGCACCGTGCAGCCGGTGCCCCGCCAGCTCCTCCACGGCGTCGAGGAGGGCCGGCGGGTACGAGGGACGGTTCGCGGCGTACCGTCCGGCGGCCCGGTCGAAGGCGCGGGCGCGAGGTGAGCTGGTCATACCTCCATGATCCTCCGCCCGGCCCGCTCGTTGCGCCCGGTCAGTCCCAGCCTCCTGGGCCGTAGCCCCCGCCGGCTCCCGCGGCGGGACGGATCCACCGAGTGGCCAGGAACGCGAGGCAGCTGACGGCGACGATCAGCAGACCGGGGCCGATGCCACCCCCGCTGCCGATCGCGCCCAGCGACGTCTGATCGCTCGCGGTGCCCGGGTAGACCGGCGCACCACCCGGCGCCGTCGGGGCGGCAGGGACCCCCGGGGCCGCCTGCTGCCCGCCCTGACCGTTGCCGGAGCCGCCCGTGCCGCCGGAGCCGCCCCCCGCGCCCCCGCCCGCCTCACGGGTGGGCGCACCGGCGGAGGCGGCCGGCGCCGCGCCCGGCGCGTCGCCACCGGCGGCCGGCGCCGGGGCGTCACCGCTGTCCGTGGCGCGCGGCAGGCTCACGCCGAGCGCCGCCATCGCCGAGTTCACCGGCTGGAAGAACGTGATGCCGCCCGCCGTGCAGTCGCCGCTGCCGCCCGAGGTGATCCCGAGCGCGAAGCCCTGCGCGAACAACGGGCCGCCGCTGTCGCCGGGCTCGGCGCACACGGAGGTCTGTATGAGACCGCTGACCGTCCCCTCGGGGTAGTTGACCGTCGCGTTCAGCCCGGTCACCTGACCGGAGTGCAGCCCCGAGGTGCTGCCGCTGCGGAAAACCTCCTGCCCCACGAACGGGTCGGCCGCGCCGGTGATCCGGACCACGCGGCCCGCGCCGACCCCGACGACGCTGCTGTGGTCCGATCCGTCGTTCTGGTACTGCACGAGCGAGAAGTCGCCGCCGGGGAAGGAGGTCGAGACGGTGGTGCCGACGGGCCTGGTCCCCTGGTTGTCGGCGAACCAGGCGGTGCCCGGCGGGCCGCAGTGACCGGCCGTCAGGATGAAGTCGGTCGTCCCGTTGGTGACGTTGAAGCCCGCGGAACAGCGGCTGCCCCGGGTCAGGATCGGCGCGGCCCCCGCGGTCCTGGTCGTGAAGTCGGCCGCGGTGCGCTCCATGCGGACCTGCCCGCCGATGCCGTCCGCGACGGACTGCAGGCGCGCCCACTCGTCGGCGGAGACCGTGCTGTCGGCCAGCACCAGGACCTCGTTGGAGACCGGATCGACCGACCAGGCGGTTCCGGGCACGCGGGGGGCCTCGCGCAGTTCGCCGGCCGCGTCCTTCAGGTCGCGCATGCTGTAGCGGACGACCTCCGCCCGGGCGCCCGCCCTGGCGACCTCGGCCGCGGTGTCCCGGTCCGTCACGGCGACCACCGGGCGGCCCTCGGCGTCCACCCAGCTCCCGCCGGTCCGGGCGTCGCCGAGGCGCGCCGCCAGGTCCCTGGCCAGGCCCGCGGCGTCCGCCGTGCCCTGCCCGCCCTGCGCGCCGTCCGGGGCGTCCAGCACCTGGCTGCCGCTCCCGGTCCGCGTGCCGTCGGGGGCCGCCCCGAAGGCCTGCGACATCATCACTCCGCCGCAGACCACTCCCGCGACGGCCACGAGCCGCAGCGCGCGCTGCACCTGACGCCGTGTGCGCCTCAACGTGCCCCCTACATCCGCTTCCGTACCTGCAGGTCACCGGCATTGACTGCCGCGGGCCCGAGAGGGGACCCGGCCTTCCATACGTGCGGGGGAGCCGCAGCGCTCACCGCGTGCGGCGCCGATCCGGAACGCGCGGAGGTGCCCGGGGTGGCGAGGCGCTCTATCGTGGCCGGGTCGGCGCAGCCGACGATCCAACGAGCCATCAAGGAGCGACATGGGCGGTCAATTCGAGGCGGTCGTCGAGGTCGACCGTCCTGTGGCGGAGGTCTTCGCCTTCCTCGCCGACGGGCGCAACGACCCCAAGTTCAGCCCCCGGGTGCAGGAGATCCTGCGTACGCCCGACGCCCCGACGGCGGTCGGCACGGTGTTCACCAGCGTCGTGAAGGACGCCGGGATGAAGTCCCACCGGGAGTTCCGGATCACCGAGTTCGACCCGCCCAACCGGATCCGCTGGACCGAGCAGTCGAAGAACCTGGTCACCGCCGAGGGCGGTTACGACCTGCAGCCGGTGTCCGAGACCACCACCCGGGTGCGGATCTTCAACCACCTGGAGGGGCACGGTCTCGGGAAGCTGCTGGTGGGTCTGGCCCTGAGCGCCGCACGCAAGGACGCCCCGGCGTTCGGGCAGCGGATCAAGGCCGCCGCCGAGGCGTCCTGACCGCTCACCGACCCCCTGGCACCCTGGCACGCGTCACCCGGGCCGCGCCACCGACAGCGGACCCGGGTGGCGTCCTGGCGGGGGCTCAGTAGCGCAGCACCGCCGCGATCCGGTCGTGCTCGGCGAGGCTGTCCGGCGCCACGAAGCGGACCTCGGCGCCCTTGTCGAGCGCCGCCTCGACCAACTCGTCCACGATGTCCTCGCGGATGCCGTCCTCGAAGCCGCCCGCCTCCGGGCCGTCACCGTCCACCGGAGTGAGGTGACCGTCGCTCAGGCGTACCGTGCGCTGGAAGTCCTCCTCGACCACGACGAGTTCGGCACGGCCCTCGGACACGGACTCCCACACCTCGTCGAGCCCCGCCGCGAAGGTCCTGCGGCTACGGGCGTCCACCAGCCTGCGGCCGGTCCTTTCCGTCTCCCGCTCGGCGAACTGCCGCTGCGCCGGGGCGAGTTCCTGGAGGAGCGTCTGCGCGGGGCCGTTCGCCAGGCCGCCCTTGTGCACGACGGCCACCGCGGCGTCCGCGGCGGTGCCGACTTCCTTGAGCAGGGCGACCGCGTCCGGCAGGCCCACCAGGTACAGCGGCCGGCCGTCGGCGGCCAGGAGGGAGGCGAGGGCGCCGTCGACGGACCGCAGGAAGCGCCGCGTCTCCTCGTCCCGGAAGGTGCTCGGGTGGTCCCCGACCTGCTCCTGCCGCTCCGGGTCCCATTGCACGGGGTCCGGCTCCATGGGGAAGCCCTGCGCGTCCTGGGGGTGCAGCGACTGGCCGCTGCCGCTCCACAGGGTCGCCCGGTCGGCCGCCACCGTGAGCACCCAGTACGGGAGGGCCCTGGCCTTCGCGGCGACCAGGTTGCGGGTCAGGAAGCTGTCGCTGAGCACCACCCGCTCGGGGACGGCCCGGGGCAGCGTCCAGATCTGGTGGTCCCGCTCCGTGGCGTACATGACGAGCCCGTCCAGCGAGTAGCGCAGGTCCACTTCGGCGGCGGCGGCCTTCAGCTGCGTCTTGATGGCCATCCGCGAACGGCGGGACGCCTCCGGATCGTGCTCGATCCGGCGCTCGGCCTCGGCGAGCAGATTGCGCAGCCGTACGGCGTCCTGGGCGTTGTCCGGTTCGCGCCGATGCGTCGGCATGGTCAGCGACACCGCCGGATACGGCCTGGTCGCGCGCAGTGCTCGCAGGGTGCCGGCCGTCAGGGCATCGGTTTCCATGATCGCCTCCCTGAGGGGTCCGCGGTTGCTCCCCGCGGACGGGGGCAGCCCACACCCCGAGCCTCGCACACCAGGCGGGCCGCCGCCTGCCGGGGACGGCCCGGCCGCGCGGTGTTCAGGCCCCGTTGCGGTGGTGCGCGCCGAAACCGGAGTCCCAGGCCCACATGTGGGTGCAGCCGGGGCACTGCAGATGCACCACGGGCCCCTTGTTCGACAGCAAGTAGCGCCAGTGGTCGGGGCAGTTGCGGCCCGCGGCGCAGGTGGCGCACTCCCGGTGGTCCTCGCAGCGCGGGCAGGGGACCCACGCCCGGCGGCCGGGGTCGGCCGTGGGATCAATCGGAAGCAGCACCGTCGTCCTCCTCGGACCCCTCACGGGGCGGCAGCACGCCGGCCGCCACGAGCGTGCGGTACACCGCCTCCTGCTCGTCGTCGAGGCCGGAGTAGAGCAGCCGGTACGCCGCGTCCTCCTCGCGCAGCACGGCGACCGGGTCCCAGTCGTCGCCGAGGGCGGCGAGGACCTCGGCCCGGCGGCGGGTCTCGTGGTCGGTGAAGTCCAGCTCGAACGCGTGGAGGCGCACCGGGACGTCGTCGTCGTTCATGTCGCTCGCTCCCGGGGCAATCGGGGATGAATCCACCCTGTCTAACAAAGGGTCGTGCTCGGGGGAAAGCCTTTCCGGCTCGGATGTGACGCACTCCATGCGGCTCCGCCGCTGGTCAGGGACGTACCAGCGGCGGAGCGCCAGGTGGCCCGGGAGGGTTTCCGGGCCCTGTTCAGGAGCGCCGGGCGGCCTTGCGGCGCACCGTCCCGAAGGACAGGAAGGACTTGCGGGGCGCCGCCTGCGCGGCCTTGGCGCCCTTGCCGGCCTTCGTCGTCCTACCGGACCTCCCGGGCTTCCCCGACGTCCCGGCCGTGCCGCTCCCGCGGGTCCCGAAAACCTTCGTGATCCTCGACGTCCTCGTGCCGCCCGCGGGCTTCGCCGCCGGGGCCGGGGCCTGGGCGGGGGCCGCCGGGGGGACGGCGTGCACGGCCCGGCCGAGGCGGCGCCCGAAGAGCAGGTAACCCAGCAGGGCACCGGTGGTGTTCATGATCACGTCATCGATGTCGAAGGCGCGGCCCTGCACCACCGCCCCCTGCGCCAGCTCCACGAGGATCATCACCAGGCCCGTCGTCACCACCACGCGCAGCGCCCCGCGCGCCTTCGGTGCCAGCACCGGGAGCAGCACGCCGAAGGGCATGCCCAGCAGCACGTTCCCACCGACCTGCCGTACGGCGCCCGCCACCGTGTACCGCTCGTAGTACTGGCGCAGCGAGGCGCCCGGGTGCATGTTCGCGTGCGCGAGGCCCTCAGAGGCGTACGACGGCGCCAGCGTCGCGCGGGCCAGCACCGCCCCGAACGCGACCATCGCCACGAACGCCAGCGCCATCGCCGCCCACCGGGCCAGCGAGGCCAGTGGCGACCGCCGCCCCTCTTGCCTTGTCTCCGACGAATGCCCGCGCAACGCCAACCGAGCCACGGACTTCCCCCCTCTTCTGGTCTGTTCCGGTCGTGGTCTCCCCGTGTCACAGACCGGATACCCCGAGCGCCCTCCGGGATGCCGGGTGACCGCGCTCTCCGCGGCGGGCAACGGCGTTCACCCCGGGGGCGCCGCCTGATGGGGAGGCGGCGGCGCCGAGGGCGGGCGACCGCCCGCGCGGCCGGTCGCCGCCACCAGGGCCGGGGACCGGCTGATCGCCAGCACGGCCGCGTCGTCGCCGAGGCAGCCTCCCGCGTAGGCCAGCAGGTCCGTGCACAGCCGTTCCACCAGCACCTCGGGATCACCGGCCGGCTGCCCGGCGAGCCGTCCGGTCAGCGGGTAGAACGACCCGGCCACGTCGCGCGCCTCGACGACCCCGTCGGTGTACAGCAGCAGGGTGTCGCCCGGCTCGAAGGCGAACGTACGCACCGAGGGCTCCCCGCCGGCGAACTGCGTCAGCCCCAGCGGCGGCGCGGGCGCCGGCATGTCGAGCGGGGTCACGCGGCCTTCGTGGAGCCGCAGCGGCGGGGGATGACCGCAGGTGACGAGGTGGACCACCGGCTCGTCGTCCGGGATGTCGGCGACGACCGCGGTGACGAAGGACTCCGCCTCGTCCTCGGTCTGCCCGGCCTGCGCCGCGGGGTCGGTGAGGTCGGAGGAGATCGCCTGTTCCAGCCACAGGACCAGCGCCGGCAATTCCGCCTGCCGGTGCGCCACGGCGCGGAAGGCGCCCAGGGTCAGCGCGGCCTCGTTCACCGCCTCCATGCCCTTGCCGCGGACGTCCCCCACGATCACCCGGGTCCCGGTGTCCGTGCGCACGGCCGCGTACAGGTCCCCTCCGATCTGTGCCTCCTCCTCCGCGGCGAGGTAGACCGAGGCGATGCGCAGCGGCCCGATGCGCCGGGGGATGGGCCGCAGCAGCACCCGCTGCGCGGTCTCCGCGACCGAGCGCAGCCGGGTCACCTGCCGCTCGTGCTTCACGCGCAGATGGGCGAAGAAGGTCGCCAGCACCGACATCAGGGCCAGGGTGGCGATCTGCGCCGAGTGGTTGAGGTCCAGGGGTGTCGTGCGCACCGCCGCCACGAGGACCTGCGCGACCACCGCGACGCCGCCGACGACCGCGGTCGTCCTGGCCCCCGCGAACGACGCGGTGATCGCGGGGGCGGCGACCAGGAACGGCCCCAGATGGACGTCGGGCGGTGACATGATGTCCACGACGGTGACCATCAGGATCAGCGTGAGCATGGCGGCGACCAGCAGATGCCCGGGCCGCCACGACCGCCCCCACTGTTCCAGGCGTCGTGCAACATCCATGACTCTTGGATACACCCGCGTCCGTGGCCCTGCCCGCTCGTACGCCCTCCGCCCCCTTTACCCGCTCCGCCCCGCCTCAGGAGCGCCACTTCTCCCGGACGAGCACCTCCGCGATCCGCCAGCCCGTCCCGGTGTGCCGCAGACCGAAGGTGTAGCGGCCGCCGCACACGAAGTTGGGGGCGGTCGGGCCCGCCCCCGCTTCGCCGAGCCGCATGGGGTTGACGTAGTCGGCGTGCGCCACCGCGGACGGCGGGTCGAGGGCGATCCGGCGGTTGACGACCAGGTGCTGGCGCACGGGGAACAGGCGCATCGTCGAGGAGAGCCAGTCGGCGACCTCGGTGGCGGGTCCGGCGATGCCGCCCGCGGACGAGTAATCGGCCCGGCCGTCCGGGGCGAAGAGCGCGACGTACGCCGCCCAGTCGCCGTCGTCGACGGCCGCCGCGTAGCCGCTGATCAGCTCGTCGACGGCCAGCCGGTCCAGCAGGATCTCCCACTCCGCTCGCGTCGTCATCGGCACAGTGTTGGGCACACGGCACGAAGAGCCAAGACCCGTGCGGCGGTCGACCGGGCCGGTTGTCAGCCCGGCGACGTCACTCGGGGAGCGGGATGCGCATGCTCACCGAGCCCCGCAGGTCCAGCCACGCGGCGGACGGCCCGCGCACCACCCGCAGGATCACGGTGTCGCACCCGGGACAGCGGGCCACCAGCCCGGGGGAGTGGTCGTACACCCGCAGCGTGGCCACCGGCCCGGTACGCCCGCAGCCCACGCAGCGGCCCTCGGCAGCCGTCATGTCCACCGCGAAGATCTCCCGGAGCGGCCCGGCCAGCGCGTTGCCGTCGGTGTACGCGTCCGTGCCCTGTGCGCTCATCCCAGCCTCCCGTCGCCCGGCCGCCCCATCGCCACCCACCCTATGCACGCGCAGCCCGCCCCGCGCGCCCATCGCTGCGGCCCGGGCCACCCGAAGCTACGGCCCGCAACCCCCCCCGGGTCATCCACTCCTCCGCACCATGGGATCGTGTCGCCTGCCCACCGTCCAGCCGGATCCTCACGGCAGGACGCCTCTGCATCACGCCGCTCTGGTGAAGGACGCCGACGCGATCGAACAGCTACTGGCACGGGGCACGGACCCCTGAGCCCAGGACGACCGGGGATTCACTCTGCTGCATTTTGCCGGCAGGAGTTCAGCATCGAGGCGATGAAGGTGCTGCTCGCCCACGGTGCACCCGTGGACCAGCCGAAGCCGAAGCCGAGGGCGCGGCGATGCGATCGCCGTGCTCCGTGCCCACGGAGTCGATCCCCACAAGCCGAACGCCCACGGCCGCACTTCGCTGGACCTCGCGCTCAGCATCGCCAACTACGACGAACCCAGTTCTTCCAAGACCCGGCGATGCGTTTGCGGCGCCGCCGGTAGACGGTCTCCAGCGGCGCGGCCAGTAGGGCCTCTCCATGGTGGGCCGCGAGTGCCGGCCACATGCCGGAGGGCCCGACTGCTTGGGCGGTGGGGGCGGCGACCCACGCTGGCCGAGTGCCTCAGCGCCACGGCCAGCGAGCCTCACGCCCCGCATCTCCCAATCTCACTCCCAAAGCGGTGGTCTGCCGCACGGGGCAGCATCATCTGCAGTTATCCGCGGGTGACTCGCTCTGCCACCTGCTGGCGTGCCCAGGCGATGAATTCGTCAGCGACGGGGTAGTCGCGCTCGACGCGAGTGAGGAGCGGTTCCAGTTCGGCCGAGGAGACTCGGTCGACGTTGAGGAGTACTTCTGCCCAACCCAGGGGCCGCGTTCGGCGTATGTCCAGTGTGGGTTCCTTGATTTCCTCAAGGAGTACCTCCCGGTCCAGCAGCCTGTACATCTGCGGGATCGTGTTCTTGATCAGCAGTTCGGTCAGTGCGCGGCCGCAGGAGGCGGGGTCGATGTGCTGACCGTAGGCCCACAGGCCCCGGGACGGTCCGTCCTCCGTCGGTTCGTAGGCGACCTGGGCGGGCGGGATGACCTCCCAGCCGACCATCTCGGCGGCGGAAGTCGGCAGTCTGGTCTTCTCTTGCTCCCAACACCCCCGGTAATTCCAGGCCCATTCCGGGGTGGGGACGATGGCGACCCTGACGAAGAAGACCTCCATTGCACACGCCATGGGATGACGGCGGATCTCCAGCACGGCGTGGTCACCGTTGTCGGCCCGGAGCCGATAGGCCTTTCCCTTCTTCGCCAGACCTTCCCCCTTCAGCACCGGAGTCACGTGCTGCCGGAGGAGAGCATTGAGCGAGATCATTTCTCTCCTTGCGTTCACGTGGTCATGCTGCTGCTCCGGATGCTAGGGGCCGCGGCTGACACGGAGGCTGCCGAGCGGTCTCAGTACAGGATGCGCAGTACGGCAACCACGGCAACCCCTGACTCCCAGTAGCGTCCTTGTACGGGCCGGAATTGGCCCCCCGTCCCGGTTTCCGCCTCATTCAGCACCGTCCACGAGGGTTCAGGGCGGGACCGGAGCGGCCGCCTGGGCCGCCGACCCCGCGCGAACGCAGATGAACAGCCTCGAAGACAGGCCCGTGCGGCATCAACAGACTGGGAAAGGTGGGCGGGACGCCAACTACGCTGCCACCCGGCACCTGGACCAGCCCAGAGTCGAGCGGCGGTCGGCGAGGTTCAGGGGCATCAGTGGGTATCTGGGACGTGAAGAGCGACAGCGAGCGTGCACAGTGGGTCTTCACGCCGCAGATCGGTGTGGGACCGCTCCGCTTTGGCATGACCCCCGACGAGGTGAGTACGGCTCTTGGAAGCGATGCCTCGGCCCGCCGCCTCGTCCAGAGTTCGTCGGGCAGTTACGAACTCGTCGAGGCGCAGTCCACCGCGGTGGGGGTGACCGCTTACTACGCGATGGGGCAGACCCTGGCCTGCGTAGCCGTCGATGCGCTTGCGGGCCCCCAGGTCACGCTGGACGGCACGGCTCTCGTCGCCCGCGTGCCGTCCGAGGCCGAGGACTGGTTGTGCAACCACACAGAGGCCCATGAGTTGGACCTGATCTACACACACGCTGCAGATCCAGGCTCCGGAAGTCTCGGGCTCATCCTGCGTGCTCAACGCGCGGGAGACATCGCCCTCACCCGGCCTCTCTTCCTCATCCGCGAGTGGGCAGAGAACACTTGGGACTGCATCCCCGGCTCAGAATGGGCGAGGTTCTGACGTACACGAGAAAGCTGCACCACAAGCGCACCGGATCGAGCGAGGGACAGCGAGGAGTCACGGTGAAGGGCAACGAGTCGGAGGAACACAGAGTTCGGCCGTCTGCCCAGGTGAAGATCCGAACCGGCTCCAGAAGCCCTCAGCTTCCCAATCCCCGGCCTTCCGCTTGCCGGCCGCGGCCGTGGGTGCTTCGCGCGTGTGGATGTAGGTTGCTCCCATGAATTACCACCGAAAGGGCCATGCCTCGTAGGCGCCCGAAGGTCGTCCGCGATGGGCGGTGGCGGCCGAGCAAGCACGTTGTGGTGCGTCGTGTCCGTGGTGTTTCTGCCCGGACGCGGGCGGCGATTCGCCGTGTGGAGGATGAGCGGCTGTGGCCCAATGCGGTCGCTGACGCCCTGTCCCGCTTCGAATGGACCTTCAAGCAGCCGGGACGCTATTTGAACGCCTCTCACGTCTACGCACCAGGACTGGAAGTCGAGGATGCTCGCGATGATCTGGAGGAGGTCATGCGACACCTCCCCCGCGGCGCCCGTGCCGATCTGGGCCCACTGGTGAAGCGAATCGATGACGAGTACGAACGCCGGACCCTGCCGGATCCAGGCCGGATGAGCGAGTGGACGGCGGGCCGCTGGTGGTGGTGGCGCATCCGGGAACGGTGACAGGTGGCACCGCTGGTTGCTGACCAGCGTACTGCTTCGGCACCAATTGACTGAGTGTCCAACTGCGCTACGACGGACGCGAACCGAGACGGACAACCGCCGACGTTCGCGAACGGCTCTCGCAGGTCACACATTGTTCCACCCCAGGTGACGCGGTTGCGTGCGTTGCCTCGGGACGACGAGGCCGTGGGTTCACACCTCACCGCCCCCGAGGCGGTTTTCAGCTGGAACGGGCGACGACCTGCCCGGCGACCGAGAAGCGCTGTGCACACTCCGGGCAGGTCGCGTTCCGGGACCTGCGCCCGGCGATCTTCTCAGCTGTCCGTCCCCTTCTCAGCCACGACAACGCGGACGTACGCGACGCGGCCCTCGTCGCTGCGATCCCTCTCGCCGAGCACCCCGTCCTCACCGCGCACCGGGCCGATCTGGTCGACCACGCCGTCCGTTTGCTGGCCACCAGCACCGACCGCCACAATCGAGACCGCGTCCTGGACGCCATGAAGGCATGGGGTCACGACATCAGTGCCCTGGCGAACGCGGACGACATCGCGGCCCGCGAGCGTCACGCCCGTCGCAAGGCGAAGCGTGATGCGTGGTCCGCGGCCCACGGGACAGCCGGTTACTCCGAAGACCCACCGTTCTGCTCAGGGACGGACAGCGCCCCCTCAGGCATCCCTCGCTCCTTCAGCGCGGCCGCTTCGCAGAAGTTGTGCCAGAGCCCGTTCGAAGGCCTTGCCCCGCTAGAGACCGTCGCGTTCCATCAGCGAGCCGTCAGGCCCCATCGTGTAAATGCGCGGCGTCCCCATCGCCTCCATGGCCCTTCTCAGTTCCGCTTCCTGCTCCTTGGGATCGGGTCCGTTCGGGTCCCGTATGGAGAAGCCGTACAGCTCAATGGCGTCGGCGTCGACATCGTCGGGCTGTGGGCGCCCCTCCAGGACGAACCCGCAGAGTACGCGCAGCGCGTCTTCCCCGAGCTCCAGGGGGTGGAAGGGCAGCGCGTACGGCTCCTCCTCTTCACCCGGCCACGGAATGACGTCGGCCGGACGCTCCCCGGCCCAGTAGGGAAGTTCGAAGGGCAGCGGCTCGCCGATGTTCTCGACGATCCCGCTGTCCGGTGAAAGGCTCAGGGAACGCACAAGGCGTCCGTCCTCCCAGACGGCGAACGCGAGCCAGTCGACCACACTGTGCATGGCGTGCAGAACGAGCCGGCGGCCGGCACTTGCCGCGACGAGATGCCCGGGGAGCCGGGACGGGAAATCGATCATCACGCCTTGATCGCAGACGATCTCCACGCCCGGCCGACTCGCGGCGTAGGCCGTGCCATCCGGGGGATACACGCCGTCCCGGAGAGGGGAGCCCGAGGTCTCCTCGATCTCCCACCCCGGATAGAGACGCCGCATCATGGCGGACGTGCGCGACAGGTCGGCTCCACCCACCTGTCGCAGCAACTCCGGCACATCGCCGTCCGCATACATCAGCAGACCCGTCTTGGCTCCCAAGGCCCCTCCCCGCACCGCACGGCTCACAACTCCGGAAGCACCGTATCCGCCCGCTCCGACATCGGAAGCGATGCCGCCTACGGGAGGACGTCCGTCGTGCACGCGCCGCATTGAACATCGCGGCACCGTGACCCTTGTGCGCGCTCCACCCGTCACCGGGGTGGCCGCACGTCGCGGCGCCGTACTGCCGCGCCGCCGCCGAGGTCGTCGAGCAGGGTTGCGAGCAGGTCGCGCACCTCTGCCAGCCAGTCCGCCCCGCAGCGCTCAGGGCTGAGCGGTCAGCACTTCGAGGTCGTCAACGCGGTCGCCGCGGGCGACCAGGTGGCCCTGGAGGTCGTCTGGACCGGCACGCTCGCCCGCCCCTTCGGCACCCTCCCTGCCGGCCACGTCGCGCGCGCTCACATCGCGCCGTTCCTGGAGTTCCGCGACGGCAGGATCACCGCCCAGCGCAACTGCGACTGCTACGAGCGCCCGGGCGGCTGAGCAGCCTTCGCCGCCCCGGAAATTGCGTGGCCGGCCCGTTGCCGCACATGTCAAGGTGGAGCCACCGAAGGGGCGTAGCTCAGCCCGGCCAGAGCAGCGGACTCCAAACCCGCACGCCGCAGGTTCGAATCCTGCCGCCCCTGCAAGCAACCGACACGGCCCCGGCCGCACATGGACCCCCTTCGCACCGCGAAGGAGGCCCATGCGCCAGGGTCGTGACGCCAGAAGGTGGTCACAGTGGTGCCTTCCAGCGTGAAGCGCAGGAACTCGTCGCGGGCAACGCGCAAGGCGAGGCCGCGGCGTACGAGTTCGGACTCCACCCCGTCTGTGCGGGCGGCGTTGACGCACGTGCCCACGACGTCGTCGTCGGGGATCAACTCGTCCTAGCGCCCGATTGGCCTCGTCCCCGCCCGGCCGACCCTGAACTCGGTCTCGCATTCCAGGACATGCTGTCTTGCGATGTGGGATCGCATGAGGCGCCGAGCGTGACGCGGCCGGGAGCACGCGTCCACCGCACCGCTCGCGCCGCGCCTACTCCTCGTCCAGGCAGAGGCAGAAGGGGTGGCCGGCCGGGTCCAGGAGGACGCGGACGTTCTCCCGGGGTTGGTGGCCGGCGAGCGAGGCGCCCAGCGCGACCGCGTCCGCGACGGCGCCGTCGAGGTCGCCGACCTGGAAGTCGAAGTGCATCATGGGCCGCTGATCGCCGTCGGCGGGCGGCCACGTGGGGGCCCGGTAGCCGGTCGCCTGCTGGAACACGAGGTAGGCCGGACCTTCGGGCGCGGCGACGACGGAGGTGCCCGGTTCCTCGTGCACGACGGGCCACCCGAGCAGCTCGGCGTAGAACGCCGCGAGGGCGGCGGGATCCGGTGCTTCCATGGCGGTGCCCCACCACATGCCCAGCGTTCGTGATCGCACGGCCGTAGTCTGTCGCGGCGCCGGGGCGTTGTCCACGCCTTCGCGCAGAAGGGCGTTCGGCCTGCGACGACCGGTGGCGGGGTCGGTTGGGCGCGCGCCGCCCCCGACGGGACCGAACCGCCCGGGGCGTCGCCGTCACGTCAGAGGCGGACCGTCATCTCCACGGTCACCTCGTCCCCGGCCGCGATGCCCTGGGGTCTGCGCACGGCGACCTTCAGCGGCAGCAGGTAACCGCCGTCCCTGGGGAAGAGCGACGTCGTGAAGGCGGTGTCCCCGATGCGGGCCTCGACGGGGATGACGCCCCAGCCGTAGGTGGCCATCGCGGCCACCTCGCGGATGCGCTCGGACTCCTCCTCCGGCACGGTCGCGAAGTAGTACGGCGATGGTCCGCGCCACTCGATCACACGGCCGGCGAAGACGAGCTCCATGGGGTCGGTCCCGTTCCTGCAGGGTAGCCCGGACCGCCTCAGCGTACAGGCGGCGCCCCGGTAGCGAGGGGGATACGTCCGGTAGCGCGGTGACTGATGGTGTTTCAGGAGTCAAACATGTTGGCGATCAATTCACTTCCCATGGGTGAAACCGCAGGGCGGCAGGGTGACTTGAGCCTAGAATGGGACTTCCGCGATCACCCCGCGTTCAGGGCGTGGGCAGGACTGTGAGGGGCCGGATGAGCCAGGAGCGAGAGCCGCTGCCGACCGCGATCGACACCGGGATTCCCAGCGTCGCCCGGATGTACGACTTCCTGCTCGGCGGCAAGGACAACTACGCCGTCGACCGTGAGGCCTCCGAGGAGCTGCTCAAGGTCGTCCCGAGCACCAAGGAACTGGCGGTCAACAACCGCAGGTTCCTGCAGCGCGTCGTGGGCGTGCTCGCCCGCGAGTACGGGATACGCCAGTTCCTGGACCACGGGTCAGGCCTGCCGACGCAGGACAACGTCCACCAGGTCGCCCAGCGCGTCGACCCGGCCGCGCGCGTCGTCTACGTCGACAACGACCCGATCGTGCTGGCGCACGGCCGTGCGCTGCTGGAGGAGAACGAGAACACGGCCGTCATCCAGGCCGACTTCCGTGACACCGACGGCATCTTCGGCCACTCCGAGGTGGAGCGGCTGATCGACTTCAGCCAGCCGGTCGCCGCCCTCTTCGTCTCGGTCCTGCACTGCATCCCCGACGAGGACGACCCGGCGGGCCTGGTCAGGCGCGTCGCGGAGCGGCTGGCGCCGGGCAGCTTCCTCGTGGTGTGCCAGCTGGTCAGCGAGGACAAGGCGGTGCGCGACTTCGTCACCGAGTTCATGGACGCCAGCACCCAGGGCAACTGGGGCCGGGTCCGTCAGGAGAGCGACGTCGAGGGCTTCCTCGACGGTCTGCGGATCCTGGAGCCGGGACTGGTCGAGGTGTCCACCTGGCGCCCCGACACCGACCTTGCGCCCCGGCAGGCCACCCAGGAGTGGATCGAGTTCGGCGGGGTCGGCCACAAGGCCTGAGGACGTCAGGGGTCCCGGGGCCGGAAGGGCCGGCCCCGGGGAACCGCATCAGCTCACGACAGCTGCTTGAGGAAGTCGCGCAGGAAGTCCGGCGTCCGGACCGGGGGCTCGGCCTCGGCGCTGAGCCGGTCCATCACGGCCAGGTAGTTGTCGACGTCGTCCTGCTTGTCCAGGTACAGCGAGCTGGTGAGCTGCTCCAGGTAGACGATGTCGGGCAGGTCCGGCTCCAGGAAACGCAGGATCGTGACCGGTCCGCCCGCGGTCGCGAGGCCGCCGACGCTGAACGGCGCCACCTGCAGCGTCACGTTCGGCATCGCGGCCGCCTCGATGAGCCGCTCCAGCTGGCGCGCCATCGCCTCGGCGCCGCCCATCGGACGGCGCAGCGCCGCCTCATCGACGACCGCCCACAGCCGGGGCGCGTTGGGCCCGTTCAGCAGGTGCTGGCGCTCCATGCGCAGCGCGACCCGGCGCTCGACCTCGACCCCGGACGCCCTGGGGTGCCCCAGCCGGATGACGGCGCGGGCGTACTCCTCGGTCTGCAGCAGACCGGGGATGAACTGCACCTCGTACGTACGGATGACGGAGGCGGCCTCCTCGAGGCCCACGAGCGTCTCGAACCAGCCGGGGAGCACATCGGCGTACCGGTGCCACCAGCCGGGGGTGTTGGCCTGGTGGGCGAGCTTGAGGCAGTCCGCGCGCTCGGTCTCGTCGGTCACGCCGTAGAGGGTGAGGAGGTCGGCGACGTCACGCTCCTTGTAGCCGACGCGGCCCAGTTCGAGGCGGCTGATCTTGGCGTGGGAGCCGCGGATCGCGTCACCCGCCGCTTCGCGGGTGATGCCCCGGGACTCCCTCAGCCTCCGCAGCTGGGTGCCGAGCACGATGCGCAGCACCGTCGGACCACCGCGCGGGTGCTCCAGGTACTGCCTTATCGACGGTTCGTTGCTCGGCCGCGTCGCGGTCATGCCGGCTCCCGTGGTGACTGGGCGGACCGTCAGTGTCTCACTGAGTGGTGCCCGAATACAGCCGCATCTTATGGCATGCCGACGTTTTGTCAGCCCGTCATGTCATCGAAGTCGCCGTCCTTCACGCCGCCGAGGAAGGCCTCGATCTCCGCGCGCGTGTAGATGAGCGCAGGTCCGCCCGGGTGGCGGGAGTTGCGCATCGCGAAGCCTCCACCGGGCAGCGCCGCCAGCTCGACGCAGTTGCCGCTGGGGTTGCTCCGGCCGCTCTTCCTCCAGTCCGCGCCCTCGATGTCGGTGGCCGGTACGCCGTTGTCGAACTCCCGCATGGCTACGCCTCCTTGACGGGCCATCTGCACGTGCAGATGCACGTGCAGATGTACTTACCCTTGCACTTACGACTGTAATTGCAGATGTGCTTGCACGGGTAGGGATCCGGCGGGGATAGTGGTGGACGCAGACAGCACCGCGCCCCCCCGCCCGACAGCTCTGCGGAGTTCCCGATGACCACGCATCCGGCGATCCCCCTCGACTACGGCCTGACCGAGGACTCAGGGTCACGCTTTGCCGCCTGCGGCCTGAGCGGTGACCTCCACGCCGCAGGTTCCGCACGGCAGTTCACGCGTGCCACCCTGAGCAACTGGGGGATGCTCGCGATCGTCGACACCGCGTCGATCGTGGTGTCGGAGATGCTGACCAACGCCGTGCGCTACGGCCTCGACGACCC
Organism: Streptomyces sp. NPDC001902; assembly: GCF_042891295.1. Classification (NCBI taxonomy): domain Bacteria; kingdom Bacillati; phylum Actinomycetota; class Actinomycetes; order Kitasatosporales; family Streptomycetaceae; genus Streptomyces; species Streptomyces sp. NPDC001902. Next base: position 32,321 of record NZ_JBIATA010000027.1, read on the forward strand.
GGCGTACGCGCCGTTGTCGAGCCGGCCGGTCTGGCTGGGCCTGCTCCGCCGTGACGAGTCCGTGCTCTGTACGGTCGCCGACCCCGGCACGGGCGTCCCGGTGGTGAAGGAACCGGACTGGTTCGCCGAGACCGGGCGTGGGCTGCACATCATCGACTCGCTCAGCGAGTCCTGGGGGTGGACACCGCCCGACGAGGCGGGCAAGTCCGTCTGGGCGCTGATCTCCGCGCCCATGTGACTTCCGCCCCACGGTGTCCCGCAGACCGGACGCCGTGGGGCGGGGGAACGGGGGCCAGAAGCGCCGCGGCGGGGCACCGGGGGGATGCCTCGCCGCGGCCTGACGGTTCGCCGCTCCGCTTGGCCGCTCCGCGTGGCCGGGAGGACGCCGGCGCTCTCCGGGGGCGGTCGATGACTGTGTCTTTGCCTTTCCCGGGAAAGGAATTCACCTTTTGTTGACGCGCCGCTGTTTCCTGCCGCTCGCCGTCAATGGCCCTTTCGTCAGATGTGCTAGCGTTCGTGAGGTTCACGGTTTGACAACGATGTCAGATTCTCCGGGCCTGCGGACGCGTCCGTCCGCGACGGAAGGGCCCCTGCTCTGAAGGACGGAGCCCCGGCGCACCCGGCGTGGCACGCCCGTTCTCCGAGCTCCACAGAAAAGCACAGCGAATCATGCAAGAATGCCGCGCGGTCTGGCTGCCCTATCGGTCCGGCGAATTCGCCGGACCGCTGCCCGACGGCCTGTCGTACCACTTCTGGGACGGTCTTTCGGCCTTCCCCTCCGATCCCCGGGACGTACGGTTCGTCGTCGTCCCGCCCGTCCCGGCCAAGCAGCACCAGATCCTCGACCGGCTGCTGCACGACGCCGAGCGGCTGGAGGTCCTCCAGGTCCTCAGCTCCGGGCACGACTACCTCGCACCCTTCCTGGGGCTGCTTCCCCCGGGCACCCGCGTCGCCACGGCCAACGGCGTGCACGGCGAGGCCACGGCCGAGCTGGCGGTGACGCTGCTGCTGGCCGCGGGTCGCGGTCTGGACGACTTCTCCCGCCGGCACGCCCTGGGTCAGTGGCAACCGCGTGTCTTCCCCACGTTGTCCGGCAAGGAGGTCCTGATCGTCGGCCAGGGCGCGGTCGGAAGGGCCGTGGCCGCCAGGCTCGCCCCGTTCGGCTGCCGGGTGGTCCGGCTGGCACGTACCGCGCGCGACACCGCGGACGGCCACGTGCACGGGTTCGCCGACCTGCCCGGGCTGCTCCCCTCCGCCGACGCCGTCGTGCTGTGCGCGCCCCTGACGGACGAGACCCGCGACCTGATGGACGGCTCCCGTCTGGCCCTGATGAAGGACGGGGCCGTCCTGGTCAACGTGGCCAGGGGGGAACTGGTCGACACGCGGGCGCTGGTGCGCGAAGCCGGACGCGGGCGGCTGCGTGCCGCCCTGGACGTCACCGCGCCCGAGCCGCTGCCCAGCGGTCACCCGCTGTGGTACCTGCCCGGTGTCCTCATCACCCCGCACGTCGGGGCCTTCACCGACGCCTTCACGCCCACCTCCCTCGCCTTCATCGCGCAGCAGCTGGCCCGCTACGCGGGCGGCGAGTCCCTGGTGAACGTCCTGCCGCAGATGGCCGCCGCGCGCTGAGCGGTGGCGGCCCCCGGGAAACATCCCGGGGGCCGGTCGGCCCGGGCGAATCACCCCCAGGGGTCGGCGTGTTCCCCGATCGGGAAATCGCCTGGCCCGTCGGGACGTCCTTCCGGTGCCGCGTGGTGGGATGGCCGGATGGAACTGCGGGAGCTGCGTGTCTTCGTCGCCGTGGCGGAGGAGGGCGGGATGTCCGCCGCGGCGCGGCGGCTGCACGTGAGCCAGTCGGCGCTGTCGCAGACCGTCACCGCGCTGGAGCGTCAACTCGGCGTCAAACTCCTGGTGCGGTCCAGTTCCGGCGTACGGACCACGGAGGCCGGGGCGGTCCTGCTCTCCGAGGCGCGCGCCGTGCTCGCGCGCCACGACCAGGCCGTGCGGACGATGGCGGCCCTGACGGCGCAGGGCGGGGGCACCCTGCGGCTGGGCATCCCGCTGGAGCTGCCGCCCGACCTGCTGACCCCCGTGCTCACCGAGTTGTCCCGGGCCTACCCCGACACGAGGGTGCAGGCCCGTCATCTGTCCACGGCGGCCCAACTGGAGGCGCTGCACGCGGACGAGCTCGACGTCGGTCTGACGCGTGAGCGCCCGGCCGGGCCCGAGTTCGACGCGATGCTGGTGGTCCGGGAGAACCTCGGGGTGCTGCTCGCGGCGGACCAGGCGGCCGAACTCGCCGGACCGCACGGCGTCCGCCTGGAGTGCCTGGCGGGGTTGGAGTGGGTGGGCTTCCCCCGCGCCGGGAGTCCGGCCTGGTGGGACGAGCTGACCTCGGTGCTGCGCAGCCACGGGCTGGACGTGGGTTCCGAGGCGGGTGCGGGGGAGCCGCTGATCGCGGAGGTGAAGCTGGCGGCCGTGATCACCGGGCGGGCGTTCGCGCTGGCCCCGCCGAACTGGGCGCAGCCGATCCCCGAAACGGTCGTGTGGTCGCCCCTGGTGGGAGATCCCCTGGTCCGCAGGACCTGGGCGGTGTGGCCGTCCAGTTCGCACCGGCGTGACCTCGGGCATTTCATCGCGGCCTTCGCCCAGCCGGTGTCGCCGTAGGCGGTGGGGCTACGAGGTGGGCGCGGAGGCGCGGTGCCGGTGCCGGGCGGCCTTCGCGTTGTTGCCGCAGCGCTCCATGGAGCACCACTTGCGCGGCTTCCCGTTGCCGGTGTCGAGGTAGAGCATGCCGCAGATCTCCGCGGCGCAGGTGCGCAGCCGGTCCCGCAGGCGCGGCTCGGTGACCAGCGCGATCAGGTCCCGGGCCACGGCGGAGAGCAACTGGGCGGCCGACAGCGGTTCCGTCCCGGCGCTCGGGCGCCCGTGGGCGTCGACGCGGAGGAGGGGCGCGGGCGGCTCGACGCGGGCCAGGTCGTTGAGGAGGTCCACGCACTCCGCTCGCGGCGTGCGGCCGTCGACGACCGCGGTGGCGACGTCGGTGGCGGCGGCGCGCAGCTCGTGGAGGGCGTCGAGCAGGGCCGTCCCGTCCTCCCCGTCCCGCAGCATCACTCCGACGCCGCCGCACCAGGCGCGGAGGCGGTCGTGATCGCCGAGCCGCTCGACGGGGGTGCTGGGACGGCGGCCGACGGTGGCGACGAGGTCGAGCGAGAGGGAGCCCGCGTCGAAGCGCAGCGCACGGACCTTGGCCGTGACGCGGGTGCGGGGAGTGGCCGGGGTCCCCGTGGCCGGTGCGCGCTCGCTCATGTGTCCATAGTAACCTTGAAGACGGTTACCAAGCCATCGGCCAGACCGGACCGGGAAGGGAGCACGCCATGCGCATAGCGGTCGTGGGAGCGGGCGGAGTGGGGGGCTACTTCGGCACCCGCCTCGCGGAGGCGGGCAACGAGGTCACCTTCGTCGCCCGTGGTCGGCACCTGGAGGCGATCCGGGCCAACGGCGGGCTGGCCGTCCGCAGCCCGCTGGGGGAGTTCCGGGCACCGGCCGACCGGTTCGTGCCGGACATCGGTGACGTCGGTCCCGCCGACGTCGTGCTGGTCGCGGTCAAGCTGTGGGACACCGAGGACGTCGCCACCCGGCTGCGCGGCCTCGCCGAGGCGGGCGCGCGGGTGATCTCCCTTCAGAACGGCGTCCAGAAGGACCGGGTCCTGCGCCGGCACCTGCCGCCCGAGGCCGTGTGGGGCGGGGTCTGCTACATCTCCGCCGTCATCGAGGAACCCGGCGTCGTCTCCCACCGCGGGACGATGCAGAAGCTGGTCTTCGGCCCGTACGACGGGGAGGGGGCGGCCCGGGCGGAGGAGTTCCGCGAGGTGTGCGAGAAGGCCGGCGTCGACGCGGAGGTCAGCGCCGACATCGCGCGGGTCGTGTGGCAGAAGTTCGTGTTCCTCACGGGCCTGTCGGGCACCACCTCGGCCGTGCGCCAGCCGATCGGCGTCGTCCGCGCCGATCCCGCGACGCGGTCGCTGCTGCGCGACGTCATGGCGGAGGTCGTCGCCGTCGGCCGGGCCTCGGGCGTGCGCCTCGACGAGTCCTTCGTCGACGAGCAACTGGCCTTCTGCGACACGCTGCCCGCCACGATGACCTCCTCCATGCACAACGACCTGGAGCAGGGCAACCGCCTGGAACTGCCGTGGCTCAGCGGAGGCGTCGCCGACCTCGGCCGCGAACTGGGCGTCCCCACGCCCCGCAACCGCACCGTGGCCGACATCCTCGCGCCCTATGTGCCGGGCCGGCCGCGCGTGCCGTGACCGCCGTAGTTGTCCGCCGTAAGGGGCGGCCGGTCCCGCCCCCGGTCAGCGCACCGAGAGCGTGTCCTGCAGCCAGTCGAAGACGACCTCGCAATGCTGCTGGGGGGCCATCGGGGAGCAGTGCAGCTGCGCCCCGGTGGCCGCGGTGAGCTTCACGTAGTCCTTCGGGGCGGTGAGCCCGTCGTACATCCGGCGCGGCTGCCCCGGGTAGAACTGCTCGAACTCGTAGTCCAGCACCAGGGTGGGCGCCTTGATCCGGTCCAGCACGTCGCTGACGTCCAGTGAGGCGATGAGGCGGGCGGGGGTGAAGAAGTCGGTGAACATCCTGCCCTCCCGCGCCTCGGTCATCGCCGGGGCGGAGAAGGGTTCGAAGCGCTTCTTGAGCGTCGCCGCCTCGGACGGGCTCAGCGCCGGGACGACCTCCTTGTTCCAGACGGCATTGGTCCGCTCCTTGTCGGCGGTGAGGGTCTCCCGGACCTCCTGAGGGAAGGCCAGCCAGGGGGACACACAGCCGGGCATCGCCACCAGGGCGGCGATCCGGTGCTCGAAGGCGGCCGCCCGGGGCGCCAGGCCATGCTCAGCCCGGTGAGGGCGATCCGGCCGGGGTTCACGTCGGAGCGGGCGGTCAGCCAGTCCACCAGCGGGGTGACGACCTTCTCCCAGCGCGGGGTGAAGACGACTTCTTCCACGAAGAGCACATGGCCCTGCCCCGGGCCGTCGTAGACGAGTGCGTTCCAGCCGCGGTCCAGGGCCGCCGATACGCCGTAGGTCCACATGTCGACGTTCTGGCCGTCGCTGCCGTTGGTCAGGATCACGGTGGGCCTGCGCCGTTGCGTCCCTTCCGGGCGGAAGAACCACACCGGCATCCGCGTCCTCCCGTAGGCCACGCCCGCCGTCACCGGGGCCGGATCGCAGCGCTCGCAGTAGGCGTCCCAGGCGCGGCGCCCGGCACGGTAGAGCTGCTCCTCGCTGCCCGGGTCCTCGGAGCCGAGGACGAAGAGCAGCGCCTGGCCGTAGTACTGGGCCGCCCGCAGCGTCCGGAACCGTGTGGTCTGGCGCCCGGGCATGCTGCCCCTCGGCGTCGTGAGCAGCCGGTCGCCCAGCTCTCTGAAGGTGCGGGTGTACGACTGCGCCGACACCCCCGCCGTGGTGACGGCGTTCACGGCGGTGAGCACCTCACCGACCTCGGCGGAGCCGTAGCCGCAGGCGCCGAGGGCCAGGAACGCGTTGAAGTCGTAGGCGGGGTCGTCGAAGAGGGTCATCACCCCGGGGGTGGCGCCGCCCGCGGGACCCGCAGCGGAGGCCGACGTCCGCCCGGACCCGGACCCGGACCCGGTCCCCGTTCCCGGACCGCCGGGCGAAGACGGGCCCGCGGGGGAGGCGCCCGAGGGCGTGCACCCGGCGGCCGCCAGGGCCCCGGCCCCTGCCGCGAGCCCGGCCAGCGCGGTGCGACGGGTGGGCGCGGGGGCGGGGCCGTGCGGAAGGTGCGTCATACCGGCCGAACGTACGAGCCCCGCCCCGGCACGCCGGCCCACGACACCGGCCGTTCCCCCGAACGGCCCGGCGTACCGGTGCGGTCCTCCGCCGCCGGGCGGGGTAGGCGTATCGGGCAGTCACCGGAGGGGAGAGGGAACATGACCAAAGACGTCGCCGGCATCGTGCGCAGGGTGGTCGCCGGATGTGCGGACGTGGCGCCGGAGGACATCGGGCCGGACACGACCTTCGCCCGGTTGCGCCTGGGCGACCGGGCCAAGCAGCGTGCCGCCGACGCCGTCGAACGCGAGGTCGGCGTGATGCTGCTGGCCGACGAGGTCGAACGGATGGGCACCGTGCGCGACCTCGTCGAGCACGTGGCCGGCAAGCGCGCCGAACAGGAGGCCGCGGAGGCCCCCTGACGACGGCCACGCCTCGTCGGCGGCGTGGTCGTCCCACACCGCGCACGGCACCACGTAGCTCTCGCCGAGGACCGGGAAGGCCGTGTCCCGCGGCAGGTCCGGGACGCGGGTGCGGGCGGGGCCGGCACCGGGGACGCCGCACCGCGGCACCGCGGCATCGACACCGGCCGCCCGGCCGCGGTGGCGGAGCCGGGACCGTAAGCGCGCGCACGGGCTCGTGGCCGACGTCGGCCTTGCGGGTGACGGCCCCTCGATGCCGGGAGCCTGCGTGCCTACGCGCCTTCTGAACACGTCGCCGTCGTACGCGCGGGGGGCCGTCACGGACGGCAGGACCCTTCCGGCCGCACGCCGGGGTCCGCCCCCGGCGTGCCGGGACGTCCGGCACGGCTCAGCCCGCGTGGACGCGGATCTTCGACTGCCCGTGGCCGCGCAGCTCCCAGTCGTCCATGAAGCGGGCGCGCAGCCCGTGCCGGGCGGCCAGGTCCATCAGCGTCTCGGTGCGGTAGTAGAAGTCCTCGCGCAGCACGTGGTGTTCCTTCCCCTCGGTGCGGTCGAACGTGAAGTCGAACCACCCGCCCGGGGCCAGGATCCGCGCCACGTGGGCCAGGCACTCGTCGACGACCTCCAGGGGCGAGTGGGAGAAGACGCTGTGGGCGTGGACCACGTCGAAGTGGCGGTCCGGCAGGAAGTCGAAGGTCAGGTCGTGGGTGAGCGTGAGGTACGGCAGCTTGCGCTGCAGGCCCTGCGCGGTCACGGTGCGCTTGGCGGCGATCAGGATGTCGGGGGAGATGTCGATGCCGTAGTAGTGGCCGGCGTCGAGGTGCTCGATGAGGCGCCAGCCCGCGCGCAGGTTGCCGCACCCGATGTCCAGCAGCCGGTGCCGGGGCGACAGGCCGTGCTCACGGAGGTAGTCGAACTGCATCGCGCCAAGCGCCAGCCAGCGGTCGTGGCTGCCGCTGCCGACGGCGGCCTCGGGGTCCCGCGCGGTGTCGCTGGCCATGACGGCCCGGTAGTACGCCACGTGGTCGCGGTGCCGGTGCGCGAGCCAGCGGTCCCGCGCGGCCCGGCGCGCGTACCCGGCGACCCGCGTGGGGTGCCGGAGGGCGTAGCCGACCTTGTGGGTGAGGCTCGTCCGGTCGGCCCGGAGGTTCTTCCTGGTGGCCATGGCGGGTACTCCCTCGGGGGTCACGGGGGACGCGTTCTTCGTCCTCTCGGGAGGCTGCCACGCAGCGCCCCCGCCGTTCCCCCTCCGAACGGGTGGTACCGGTGTGCGGGGCGCCCCGGCCGGGGCACCCCGCACGCGACGGCCCGGCGTCAGCCGGTGAGGCGGTTGATCTGGCGGAGCTTGTTGGTGGCGTCGAGGGCGGCCACCTTGTACGACTCGGCGAGGGTCGGGTAGTTGAACACGGCGTCGACCAGGTAGTCGACCGTGCCGCCGCAGCCCATCACCGCCTGGCCGATGTGCAGCAGCTCGGTGGCGCCGGTGCCGAAGCAGTGGACGCCGAGCAGCGTGCGGTCCTCCGTGGACACCAGCAGCTTCAGCATGCCGTGCGAGTCGCCGATGATCTGGCCGCGGGCCAGCTCTCGGTAGCGCGAGATGCCCACCTCGAAGGGCACGTTGTCGTCGGTGAGCTGGTCCTCCGTACGGCCGACGAAGCTGATCTCCGGGATCGTGTAGATGCCGATGGGCTGCAGGCCGTGCATCGCGTTCACCGGTTCGCCGCAGGCGTGGTACGCGGCGAGCCTGCCCTGCTCCATGGAGGTGGCCGCGAGCGCCGGGAAGCCGATGACGTCGCCGACGGCGTAGATGTGCGGCACGGAGGTGCGGTAGTGCTCGTCCACCGATATCCGGCCCCGCTTGTCGGCGGTCAGGCCCGCCTTGCCGAGGTCGAGGGCGTCGGTGAGGCCCTGCCGCCCGGCCGAGTACATGACGGCGTCCGCGGGGATCTTCTTCCCGCTCTGCAGGACGGTCAGCGCGCCCGTCGCATGCCGCTCCACGGCCGCCACCGTCTCGCCGAAGCGGAAGGTGACGGCGAGGTCCCGCAGGTGGTACTTGAGCGCCTCGACCACCTCGACGTCGCAGAAGTCCAGCATCCCGTCGCGCTGTTCGACCACCGTCACCTTGCTGCCCAGCGCGGCGAACATCGAGGCGTACTCGATGCCGATGACGCCGGCGCCGACGATGACCATGGAGCGCGGCACCCGGTCCAGGTTGAGCACGCTGTCGGAGTCCATCACCGTGCGGTCGTCGAACTCCACGGTCGACGGGCGGGCCGGGCGCGTCCCGGTGGCGATGACGATGTTCCCGGCGGTGACCAGCACCTCGCGGCCGGAGGGGTCCTCCACGGCGACCGTGTGGTCGTCCATGAAGCGGCCGGTCCCGGTGAGCATGGTGACGCGGTTGCGGGAGAGCTGACTGCGGATCACGTCCACCTCGCGGCTCACCACGTGCTGGGTGCGCGCGGTGAGGTCCGCGATGGTGATGTCCTCCTTGAGGCGGTAGCTCTGGCCGTACAGGTCCCGCTGGGTGAGCCCGGTCAGGTAGAGCACGGCCTCGCGTAGCGTCTTCGACGGGATGGTGCCGGAGTGGATGGAGACCCCGCCGACCATGTCGGGGCGGTCGACGACGGCGACCCGGCGGCCCAGCTTGGCCGCGGCGATGGCGGCCTTCTGGCCACCCGGGCCGGATCCGATGACGAGCAGGTCGAATTCGGTCACCGGACGAGTCTGTCAGGCCACGGCGTCCCCGGGAAAGGGCTGTCGGCGATGCGGCCGGTGGCGTCCCCGGGTCCCCGGGCACGGGTGCGGGACCCGTGCCCGGGGGCCCGCCGGGGGACGGGGCACGGGGGGCTCAGCGAGCCTGGGCGGGCGTGACGACCTCGGTGATGCCGCGGGCGGCCAGGTGCGCCGCGTCCGCTGCCCGGTCGGCGAGCACCAGGGCGGGCCGTACGCCCCGGGCGGTCAGCGCGGCCCACGCCTCGAACACCTCGCCGCCGGGGGCGCATCCGGACCGGTGGGGCGCCGTCAGGGCGTCGCCCACGTCGACGACGAGCGCGGTCGTCCGCGGCCGCGGCGCGTACCCGCGGTCGCGCAGCTCCGCCACGGCGCGGGCAACGGCGGTGCCCGCCGGCTTGACCTCGCGGTCGTTGGTGAGGAGCCCGAGGGTGTACTCGAGTTCGGGGAAGTCGGCGAGGGACCGGGCGACGTCGTGCGAGCACCACCAGGTCACCCCCCACACGTCCTCGCAGTCCAGGGCGCCCGCGACGGTGGCGGTGGCGAAGGCCGCCGCGTGCTCGGGCGGCACCACCGGCGCGGGGGCGCCGACCTCCTGGAGCCAGACCGGGCGGTGGGGATCGGTGGCCCAGGCCTTCGACAGCTCGATCAGGTACGCGGCGTGGTGCTCGGTGGCCACGCCCGCGTAGCCGTGGCGCTGGGCCGTTCCGTTGAAGACCCAGGAGTGGACGGCGGTGGCGAAGCCGAGGCGGGCGGCCTGCGCGGGGGTGAAGGCGTGGTCGTCCTGGTACCAGGCGGCATCGTACTCGGCGTGCAGGTGGAGCTTGCCGGGGGCGCCGCGCTCGCACGCGTCGAGCATCAGGCGCAGCCAGGCCTCCGCTTCGGCCGGGCCGATGGGATCCGGGTCCGGGTGCGGCGGGCCGGAGAACTGGTTGATCTCGTTGCCCACGGTCATGCCGAGGAAGTTGGGCCGGTCGGCGAGCGCTGCGGCGAGCGCGCGCAGGTACTCGGCCTCGGCGGCGACGACGTCCGGGTCGGTGAAGATGTTCCTGCGGTGCCAGGTGGCCGTCCAGGAGGGCAGGAAGTCGAAGCTGGACAGGTGGCCCTGCAGCCCGTCCACGTTGACGTCCAGGCCGTGCTCGGCTGCGGCGTCGACCAGCGCGACCAACTGCTCCACGGCGCGCGGCCGGATCAGGGTGCGGTTGGGCTGGAACAGCGGCCACAGCGGGAAGACCCGGATGTGGTCCAGGCCGAGGCGGGCGATGGAGTCCAGATCGGCGCGGACGGCGTCGAGGTCGAAGTCGAGCCAGTGGTGGAACCAGCCCTGGCTGGGCGTGTAGTTGACGCCGAAGCGCGGTGTCATGGCGGTTCCCGTGATCGTACGAGCTGGGGTGGGCGCGCGGCGGCGGAACCGGTGGTCGCGGGGCGGTCGGGGGATGTCCGTCCCGTGATCGGCGCGGCTGGGGGAGTCGCCGCCGGCGCCCACGACAAGGTGACACCGCGCTCCGGGAAAGTCAACTCGGCTCTTTCGCCTACGTCTTGGGGCCGTGAAGCCGCAGGTCAACGGAATGCGAGAGGCATTCGGGCGTCAGCGCTAATGCGCTTTAGGGCCGTGCCGCTCAAGCGCTTTAGTGCCCAACCCTCCCAGGCTGGGGGATACTGGTCCCCGCGTCGCGCCGCCCGGGGCCCGGCGTGTACGACGTCAGGCGGACGATCCGAGGGGGCCCACGATCGCGGCGCACGAGCCACCGGTGGAGCCGCCGCCCGCTGCCCGGACCGGCCGGCGCGTCCCCGCCCGACGCCCCACGATGAAGGACATCGCCCGGCGGGCGGGCGTCTCCGAGAGCGCCGTGTCCTTCGCCCTCAACGACCGCCCCGGGGTCTCCGAGACCACCCGCAGGCGTGTGCGCCGGGTCGCCGACCAGCTCGGCTGGCGGGCCAGCACCGCCGCGCGGGCCCTGTCGGGGGAGGGCGCCGCCACCGTGGGCCTGGTGCTCGCCCGCCCGGCGAGCTCGCTGGGCATCGAGTCGTTCTTCCTCCAGCTCGTCTCGGGCATCCAGGAGGTGCTGTCGGAACGCCACCTCGGCCTGCTCTTCCGGGTGGTGGCGGACGCCGAGGAGGAGTGCGCGGTCTACCGCAGGTGGTGGGCCGAGCAGCGGGTCGACGGGGTCATCGTCGTGGACCCGCGGATCGGCGATCCCCGGCCGGCCCTCCTGGACGCCCTGGGCCTGCCCGCCGTGGTGGTCGGCGGCCGCGACGTCGACCGTGAACCGCACGAGCCGGTCCCGTACCCGGTGATCTCCACCGTCCGGGTGGACGACGCGGCCGCCATGGGCGCGATCGTCGACCACTTGGCGGGGCTGGGACACCACCGCGTCGTCCACGTCGCGGGCCTGGCCGGCCTGGCGCACACCACGCGCCGCATCGGCTCGCTGCGGGCCGGGGCCGCGCGCCGGGGGATGTCCGATGTCCGCTCGGTCACCACCGACTACTCCGAGGGCCAGGGCGCCGAGGCCACCCGCCTCGCGCTGGCCGGACCCGAGCCGCCCACGGCGATCATCTACGACAACGACGTGATGGCGGTCGCGGGCGCCGGGGTGGCGCTCGGCATGGGCCTGTCCGTACCGCGCGACCTGTCGGTGGTCGCCTGGGAGGACTCGGCGCTCTGCCGGGCCACGCATCCGCGCCTGACCGCCCTGGACCGCGACGCGACGGCCTTCGGGCGGCGTGCGGCGCAGGAACTGGTCTGCCTGCTCGGCGGCCGCCCGGCCCGCGACGTGGCCCAGCCGACACCGGCACTCGTCGTCCGCGACAGCACGGCGCCGCCGCGCGGCTGAGCGGGCACTTGCCCTGGAGCGCACTCCAGCTCCCAGCATGGGGGGCATGACAGCTCAGACCAGGATCGGAACCGGATTCGGTGCCCGCACGACCGCGCGGGAGGTGCTGCACGGGATCGACCTCACCGGGAAGCTCGCCGTCGTCACCGGTGGGCATGCGGGCCTCGGACGGGAGACCACACGCGCCCTCGCCGGCGCGGGCGCCCACGTCGTGGTGGCCGCCCGGCGTCCCGAAGCGGCCGGGAAGGCCCTCGCGGGGATCGGCGGGACGGAGGCCGACGCGCTCGACCTCGCCGACCTCGACAGCGTCCGCGACTTCTCCGAGCGCTTCCTCGCCTCCGGCCGCGGCATCGACCTGCTGATCGGCAACGCCGGGATCATGGCCTGCCCGGAGACGCGGGTGGGCCCGGGTTGGGAGGCGCAGTTCGCCACCAACCACCTCGGGCACCACGCCCTGGTCAACCGGCTGTGGCCGGCGCTCGCCAGGCGCGGTGGGCGCGTGGTCTCGGTGTCCTCGCAGGGCCATCAGCTTTCGGGCATCCGCTGGGACGACGTCATGTTCGAGCGCGGTTACGACAAGTGGGCGGCGTACGGGCAGGCGAAGACGGCGAACGCGCTGTTCGCCGTCGAGCTGGACCGGCTGGGCCGGGAGCGGGGTGTACGGGCGTTCTCGGTGCACCCGGGCGTGATCCTCACGGACCTGGCGCGTCACGTCCCGCTGGAGGAGAGGGTCGCCGCGGGCTGGATCGACGCGGAGGGCAACCCCGCCGATCCGGCGCTCAAGACACCGCAGCAGGGCGCGGCGACCCAGGTCTGGGCCGCCACGTCACCGATGCTCGCCGGCAGGGGCGGTCTCTACTGCGAGGACTGCGACGTGGCGGAACGCCTGACCGAGGACGCGGACGGGCTCACCGGAGGGGTGCGCGACCACGCCACCGACCCCGAGCAGGCCGCGCGCCTGTGGCGGCTGTCCGCGGAGCTGACCGGCGTCGACGCGTTCGCCGCGGGCGCCTGAACGCCCCCGCCCCCCGCCCCGGGCGCCGCGCGGCCGGTCTCAGGCCGTCGCGCCCGCGGTGGGGCGGGGCCGGGCGCTGGGGCCGGGGCGGCGGTCGACCTCTTCCGGGGCGTCGACCACATGGCCCTCGTCGCAGACCAGCCGGGCCCGGACGGGCGCGCCGCAGCCGTGGTGGGTGGTCAGGAGGGAGGGCCCCTCGGGGTCGGCGAGGTACTTGTCGCCCCATTGCCGCAGGGCGGTGATCAGCGGGTACAGGTCGCGGCCCTTCTCGGTGAGCACGTACTCGGAGCGGCTCCGGGCGCCGGGCTCCCGGTACGCGCGCTGCTCGAGCAGCCCCTGGGTGACCAGGCCGTTCAGCCGGTCGGTCAGCACCGAGCGGGACACGCCCAGGTGCTCCTGGATGTCGCTGAAACGCCTGACCCCGCGGGTGACCTCGCGAAGGACCAGCAGCACCCAGGAGTCGCCCACGAGGCCGATGGCGCGGCCGACGGAGCAGTTGGAGACGTCCTGGTCGAGGTATTCCATGGTCTGGATCCTACCTGAGTTCGCAGAAAGAACTCAGGGCTGGTAGCGTTCGCTGCGCAGCTAGGTTCGAAATGCGGACTCAGCTCAGGAGGGAACCGTTCATGACGAGCACGAGCGCCGCCGCGGCCAAGGCCGTGACCGTGGGTGCGACCACAGCAAGGACCACCGCGAGGACACCGGACGCGGGGGAGTCGAGGAAGCGCTGGATCGGCTTCGTCGTCGCGAGCCTCGGCCAGATGGCGATGTTCGTGAACATCACCCAGACCGTCGCGGTCCTCGCCCCGCTCCAACAGGACCTCCGGGTGTCGGGTGCGGCGTTCGTGTGGATCGCCGGCATCTACTCGATGATGGTCGCCAGCTTCGTGCTCGCCGCCGGCACCGTCGGCGACCGCTTCGGCCGTCGTCGCGTGTTCGCCCTCGGCATGCTGCTGCTCGGCGCGGGCAGCCTGGTCACCTCGCTGGCCTCCGGCGCCGCGGGCGTTATCGCCGGCCAGGCCCTCATGGGCCTCGGCGGCGCCGCGATCCTGCCGAACAGCCTGTCCCTGGTGACGCACATGTTCGCCGAGCCGCACGCTCGCACCCGGGCCGTCGGCATCTGGGTCGCCGTGTCCGGCATCGGCCTCGCCTTCGGCCCCGTGGCCGCCGGGCTGATCCTGGAGCACTGGTCCTGGCACGCGGTGTTCCTGGTCAACGTGGTCCTCGCCGTCCTGGTGCTGGTCCTCACGCCCCGTTTCGTCACCGAGAGCCGGCAGGCCGGACGCCACCTCGACCCGCCGGGCCTGGTGCTCGCGGTCGCGTCCATCGGCGCGCTGAACTACGGCCTGATCGAGGGCGGCCACACCGGCTTCGGCACGGCCAAGGCGATCACGGCCTTCGCCGTCGCGGCCGCGGCGCTCGTCGTCTTCGTCGTGCACGAGGCGCGCACCCGTACGCCCATGCTGAAGCTCGGGCTCTTCCGCGGCCGCTCCTTCGCCACGGCCAACGTCGTCGCGATGATCGCCCAGTACGCCTTCGTGGCCACCGCCTTCGCCCAGGTGCTGTACTTCGAGCGGATCCGGCACGAGTCCATCCTCGACGCCGGACTCCTGCTGCTGCCGATCATGGGTTCCTACGTGCTGGTCAGCTACGTCGCCGCGGGGATCGCACGCCGGATCGGCTTCAAGGCCACCCTCGGCGCGGGCGCGGCGCTCGCCGCGGCCGGCGCGCTGCTGATGACCGCCCAGACCCCCACCGCGTCCATACCCGTGCTCGCGGTGCTGATGGCGATGTTCGGGGCCGGTGCGGGCCTGGTCCTGCCGCCGAGCACGGCCGTGGCCGTCATCAGCGTGCCGCACACCGACGGCGGCATGGCCAGCGGTACCGTCAACCTCTTCCGCCAGGTCGGCGGCACGCTCGGGGCGACCGTCACGGGCACCGTGCTGACCAGCGGCCTCGCCTCCCGGCTGCCCGGCGAACTCGCCGACCGGGGCGTCCCGTCCGGCATCGCCGACCAGGTGACCCAGGCCGTCGGCACCGGAGACCAGGGCTCCACGCTGCCGGCGGCGCTCCGCGACACCGTCACCTCGGCCGTCGGCGACGCCTTCACCGGAGCCCTGCACCTGGCCGTGCTCATCCCGGGCGTCGGCCTGGCGGTCGCCGCCGTCGCGGCCCTCGTGCTCATCGCCAACCGTCCCGCTCCGCAGGCCCACTGACCCCGCGCACGTCCAGGACGAACAGGAGAGCCACGATGACGGAGACGACCGACCCCGCCCTCGACCCGGAGGCCGCCGGAGCCTTCCTGCGCGCCGTAGGGCTGCGCTTCGACGCGATCAGTGCGCAGGAGGTCACCGCCCACCTGGAGGTCACCGAGGACCACCACACCCCGTGGGGGATCACCCACGGCGGCCTCCACACCACCGTCATCGAGAGCGTGGCGAGCGTCGGCGCCTCCCACGCGGTGCGCCCCGAGGGCCGGTTCGCCGTCGGCGTGAGCAACCAGACCGACTTCCTGCTCCCGTACGTCAAGGGCCGCCTCGAGGTCCGCGGCACACCCCTGCAGCAGGGCCGGAGCCTGCAGCTGTGGCTGGTGGTGATCACGGACGCCGAGGGCCGGACCGTCGCCCGTGGGCAGGTGCGGCTGTTCAACCGGTCCCTGCCCGGTCAGTGACCCCGGGCAGGGACCGGCGACGTCAGACCGCCGGGCGGAGCTCCTGCGTGCAGCACTTGATGCCCCCGCCGGCCTTGTGGAACTCCGTGAGGTCGACGGGGACGGGCACGTAGCCCCGCCCGGCGAGCTGCTCGACCAGCCCCGCCGCCGCGGGCGCCACGAACACGTGCCGCCCGTCCGACACCGAGTTGAGGCCGAACGCCAGCGCGTCGTCCGCGGTGGCGACGACCGCGTCCGGGAACATCCGGCGCAGCACCTCACGGCTGCCCGGGGAGAAGGCCTCCGGGTAGTACGCGATGTTCGCCTCGCCGCCGCCCGCCCCGTCGTCCAGGACGAACAGCGCGGTGTCCAGGTGGTAGAAGCGCGGGTCCGTCAACTGCAGGCCGATCGTCGGCACGCCGAAGAACTCCTGCACCTCGTGGTGCGCCGCCCGGACCGTGCGGAAGCCCGTACCCGCCAGGACGAACCCGCCGACCGGCACCAGGTCGCCCTCGCCCTCGCAGACCGACTCCGGGCGGTGCACCTCGAAACCCGCCGCCTTGAACCAGGCCGCGTACTCGTCGGCCTCCGGGCGCCGCTCGGGCGCGTGGAAGGAGGAGCCGAACACCCGCCCCTCCACCACCAGCGCCGAGTTGGCGGCGAACACCATGTCGGGCAGCCCCGCGACCGGCCCGACGCACTCCACCGTGTGGCCGTGCTCCCGGTAGGCCCGCACCAGCGCGGCCCACTGCTCCCGGGCGAGCGCGGTGTCGACCCGCACGCCCTCCCGCATCCAGGGGTTGATCGCGTAGCGCACGTCGAAGTGGTCGGGCGGGCAGACCAGGTAACGCCGGGGGCGGGCCACACGGTTCTCGGGCACGGCGAACTCCTCCGCTTCCTGCGGGACGGCCAGGGGATGGCTCAACGGTAGGAAGCGCAGCCCGCGGGCGACAAGATCGGGACGCTGCGCACAGGCGCAGCGATGCTGCGTCGAAGGGCCCGTCAGCGCAGGTCCGTTGCGCTTTCCGCGGCGGACCGCCCCGCCCCCGCCTCCGGGCTCTCCGGCAGCAGGTGCGACAGCACCATGTAGCTGATCGTCTTCCGGATGAAGGGCTCGGTCCTGATCCGCTCCAGGACCTCCTCGAAGTGCTCGACGTCGGTGGCCCGGACGTGCAGCAGGGCGTCCGCGCCGCCCGTCACCGTCGTGGCCGCCGTGATCTCCGGGTGGTTCCTGACCACCTCGGCCAGCCGCCGGGGCGGCGCCGCGCCCTCGCAGTACACCTCCACGTACGCCTCCGTGCGCCAGCCCAGCGCGGCGGGCCGGACGGTGGCGGTGAAACCCGTGATGATCCCGGACTCGCGCAGCCGGTCCACCCGCCGCTTGACGGCCGTCGCCGACAGGCCGATGTCCGCGCCGATCTCCGCGAAGCTCGTCCTGGCGTTCAGGATCAGGGCCGCGACGATCTTGCGGTCGAGCTCGTCGAACGGCACGGGTCTGTGGACCATGCCCGGTGCTCCTTCCCTCAGCCGTCCTGCTGGGCCGCGACCAGGGCGTCGCCGGTCTCCGTCCGGTAGTAGAGCACGGAACGCCCCGCGCGCCGCCGCCGCACCAGACGGGCGTCGAGCAGCACTCTCAGATGACGCCCCACCGAGCCCAGTCCCTGACCGGTCAGGGCCACCAGCTGCGTCGTGCTCATCGGCGTCGCGAGCAGCACCAGGACCGCGGCCCGCGCCGGACCGAGCAGCGCGCCCAGCGCCTCGGGGACCCGCTGCCGCCCCGCCTCGGCCAGCGCCCCCGAGCACGGGTACACCACCGCGTACCGTACGTGCTCGTCCCAGGACACCCACCCGGTGCGCGGGGTGACGGGCACGAACATCAGCCGGGCGCCCGACAGGTCGCGCGGCGGGTACTCCCGCGTGTTGATCTGCAACCGGCCTTCACCGAGCCAGCGCATCCCCCGGCGCATGTCGTCCAGCGCCTCCGCCCAGCCGCCGCGGCCCAACTGGGCGGTACGCGCCACGATGTCGGCCTCGATGACCCGCCGGCGGCGCGGCCAGTCCGGCAGCACCGTGTGCGTCCACACCCAGGCGACGACGTCCGCCGCACGCTCCGGCAGGTCCGCGCGGCGCAGCCGTTCGGGGAGCGGTCCGCCCAGCGACACCGCCAGATGCTCACGGGCGGCCTCCGGCGAGGTCTCCCGGATCCGCCTCAGCTCCTCCTCGAATCCCGGACTGCCCTCGCCGCTGGGCGTGGGCGTCAGGAAGTCCGCGTTCCAGGTGCGCCCCAGGGCGGCGCGCACCAGCAGCCCGGTCACCGGGTCGGCGGCCAGCCGCTCGCGGTACGCCGCCAAATGAACGTCGAGCCAGGCGCGCTCCCCGGGGTGCGCGGCCGTGCCCCGGTCGAGCAGCTTCAGGGCCGCGATGGTCTCGGCCAGTGGGGAGACGACGAAACGGCTCGCCACCAGCGTCTCCGCGTCGACCAGCCACCAGCCCATGCGCCGCCCTCCTCACCTTTCGCGTCTGCGCGAAACATTAACCGCCCTGTGCGCCGCCGCCGAGACTCAGGTCCATGCGCACTTACCAAGAACTCTTCCGCACACGGGAGTTCACCCCGTTGTTCGTGGTCTCCACCGGACAGGTCGCGGCGCAGACGGTGAGCGGGCTGGCCCTGAGCACCCTGGTCTACGACGCCACGGGCTCGCCGCTGCTGTCCGCCGTCGCCATGTTCGGCCCGTCCCTCGCGCAGGTGGTGGGCGCGACGACGCTGCTGTCGGCGGCCGACCGGCTGCCGCCGCGTGCCGCGCTCACGGCGGTCGCCCTGTTCTTCGCCCTGGGCACCGCCGTTCTGGCCGTCCCAGGTCTGCCGATGTGGGCCGTCTTCGTCATCCTGCCCGTCGAGGGCCTGGTGGCGTCACTGGGCGGCGGAGTGCGCTACGGACTGCTCCACGAGATCCTGCCCAAGGGCGGCTTCCTGCTGGGCCGTTCCGTGCTGAACATGGCGACCGGCACCATGCAGATCTGCGGCTTCGCCGCCGGCGGCCTGCTGCTGGCCGCACTCTCCCCCCGCGGGGTCTTGCTCGCCGGCGCGGCGCTCTACCTCGCGGCCGCGGCCGCCGCCCTGACCGGACTGCGCCCCAGGCCCCCGCGCGCGGGCGGCCGCCCCTCGGCGGCCGAGACCTGGCGGACCAACGTACTGCTGTGGTCCGCCCGGCCCCGCCGCTACGTGTACCTCGCGCTCTGGGTGCCCAACGGCCTGATCGTCGGCTGCGAGTCGCTCTTCGTGCCCTACGCGCCCGACCACGCCGGGCTGCTGCTGGCCGCCGCGGCCTGCGGCATGCTCGCCGGCGACACGACGGCCGGCCGGTTCGTCCCGCCGTGGTGGCGCGAACGTGCGGGCGCCGCGCTGCGACTGCTGCTCGCGGCCCCCTACCTGCTCTTCGCGCTGCACCCGGGCCTGCCCCTGGCGGCGGCCGTCGTCGCCGTCGCCTCCGTCGGCTACGCGGCGAGCCTGCTGCTGCAGGAGCGTCTGATGGCCCTCACCCCGGACGAACTGAGCGGTCACGCCCTCGGACTGCACTCCTCGGGCATGCTCGCCTGCCAGGGCCTCGGCGCCGCGCTCGCCGGTGCGGTCGCCCAGCACACCTCCCCGGCCACCGCGATGACGGTCATGGCCGCGGTCTCCGTCGCCGTCACCTTGGCGCTGGCCCCGGGCCTGCGCCCGGGCCCCGCGGACGCCGTCACCGCCGCCGCGCCCGCCCCTGCGTCCCGTCGTCCAGTCCCGTGACCCGCATCGTGATGTTCAGCCGGCCGGAGGCGAGACCGGTGGCCGGGTCACCCGTGCCCGGGTGGACCTTCGGCACGGCGTGGTAGGCGAAGCGGGACGGGCCGCCGAAGACGAACAGGTCGCCGGAGGCCAGCTCCAGGTCCGTGTAGGGGCGGTTGCGGTTCTCGGTGTTGCCGAAGCGGAACACACAGGTGTCGCCGATGGTCAGCGATACGACGGGGGCGGCGCTGCGCTCGTCCTTGTCCTGGTGCATGCCGAGCTTGGCGTCGCCGTCGTAGAAGTTGATCAGCGCGGTGTCCGGGGTGTAGCCGTCACCCGCCGCGGGGTCCTCGTACGCCTCGACCAGGGCGCGGCGGCCGAGGTCCACCAGCCAGTCGGGGAAGGGGGCCACCCGGGCGCCGTTCACGTCGTCCGCGGTACGGGTGTAGCGGTAGGGCTGCCAGTGCCAGCCGATGCACACCGTGCGCACCGACATCACCCCGCCGCGGGGGAGGCGGGTGTGCCGGATCGGGACCGGGCCCATGGCCCAGGCACGGCACGCGACGACCAGCTCCCGCTGCTGGTCCAGGGTGAGCCAGCCCGGCACGTGCACCGCGCCCGGTGCCACCTGCAGCCGGGGGCGCGGGATGAGCGCGCTCACCGGGCGCCGCCCGTCCCCGGGGCGGCCGCGGTCACCCAGCCCCGGTCCACGCGCCAGGTCCCGCCGTCGGCGGCCGCGCCGCGCAGGCCCTGGAGGGTCTCCGCGCCCGCGGCGGCCACCACGCGCGCGTCGCCGAGGGAGGCGAAGCCGTAGGTACGGGCCGGGTCCCACGGTGTGCTGTGCCGCAGACGCCGGGCCAGCTGCGCCCACCCGGCGGGCGCCGCGGCCACCACCCAGGCGTCCGGCGCCGGCGCGGTCAGCCGCCCGGCGGCCCGCAACCAGGACGCGGCCCGTTCGGGCCAGTCCACGACGGTCACCACGGTGCCGCCCGACGCGCGCCACGCCGCGGCGAAGGCCCCTGCGGCGGTACGGGAGGCGGCGTCCCGGCTGTGACCGACGGCGACGGCGCACGGGCGGGGGCGGGCGTCACCGAGCAGGCCGAGCAGGGCGGT
Source organism: Streptomyces sp. NPDC001902 (assembly GCF_042891295.1). Lineage (NCBI taxonomy): Bacteria > Bacillati > Actinomycetota > Actinomycetes > Kitasatosporales > Streptomycetaceae > Streptomyces > Streptomyces sp. NPDC001902. The sequence continues at coordinate 52,637 of NZ_JBIATA010000027.1, forward strand.
GAGCTCCGAGCCGGTGTGCGGCCGCGGCACCGGCACGCCGTCGAGCACGGCGAGCCCCTCGGGCGTGACCAGCGGGGAGGCCGGTGCCGAGGCGGGTGCATCGGGGTAGGTCATGGCGTTCCGCTCCGTCGGTGTCGCCTTCCATTGTCGGTACCGTCCGGGCAGGCAGCGGGCGCAGGGCCGGTGGCCCGCGGCGACCGCCGTCGCCTCGTCCGCGAAGAACACCCGCTCCCGCACGTATCCGCCGCGGGCGGTCGCTCGCAGGGCGGCCGGGCAGTCGAGGCGGCCGTACAGCCGGCCGCGCCGGAGCCCGCTGAGCGTCCCCGGGACAGCGCTGCGGTACGGCAGCCCGTCCGGGCCGGTCAGCACGTACGTGGTCACGCCGCGTCGTGGAAGACCAGGCCCAGGGTGTGGCGGCGGCCGGCGCGTACGGTGCTCACCCCGTGCCGCATCGGGCCGGCGGACCAGCCGCGGGCCGAGCGTACGGGCCGGTCACGGGTGGTGAAGACCAGCGCGTGGCCCTGGGGGAGGGTGGTGGACGAGCCCCGGGTCTGTGCCCGCGGCCGCTGCTCCGTCATCAGGAACTCGCCGCCGGTGTAGTCCTCGCCGGGGGCGTCGAGCCCGATCACGACCTGGAGCCGGAAGACGAGGTCCCCGTACAGGTCGCGGTGGAGCGCGTTCCAGTCGCCCGCGCCGTAGCGCAGCAGGATCGGGGTCGGCCGCGTCTGGCCGGCGGCGTGGCACACGGCCAGCCGCGCGTCGAGGGTGTCCGGCCAGGGCGCGGGCTGCCCGAGCCGGGCCGCCCAGTCGCGGGCGATCGGCAGCAGCCGCGGGTAGAAGGCCGCCCTCAAGGCCCGCACCGGCTCCGGGACGGGGTACGCGAAGTAGCGGTACTGGCCCGAGCCGAAGCGGTGCCGTGCCATGTCGACGGTCGAGCGGAACCGCCCGGTCTCGTCGTAGAGCGCGGCGACGGCCCGGCACTCTGCGGGGGAGAGGACCGGACGGGCCGTCAGGGCGCTCCCGTGGGCGTCGAGTCCGGCGGCGAGCGCGAGCCAGTCCATGGCGTCGACCCGCTCGGGCAGGGGTGTCGTGGGCGGTGCGGCGGTGGTGGTCATGGCCGTCGTCCTCACGCCGTACCGCGTCCGGCCTCGAGGTCCAGCAGCAGCCGCTTGCGCTCCACCCCGCCCGCGTAGCCGGTGATCGCGCCCTTGGCGCCGAGCACGCGGTGGCAGGGACGGACGACGAGCAGCGGATTGCGGCCGATCGCGGTGCCGACCGCGCGCGACGAGGTCCGGGGGATGCCCATCGCGTCGGCGACGTCCGCGTAGGTCAGCGTGGTGCCGTAGCCGATGGTCTCCAGGGCCTTCCACACCTGCTGCTGGAAGGCGGTGCCGGCGGTGGTGAACTCGATCTCGAAGTCGGTCAGTTCGCCGGCGAAGTACGCCCGCAGCTGGCGGGCGATCTCGGTGAACGCGGCGTCGTCGGCACGCGCGCCGTCCACCAGGTCCGCCGCGAGGACGCCACCCTTCTGGTCCGGCACGGACAGCGAGGAGAGCGCGGTGCCGCCGTTCGCGGTGGGCGACTCCTCGCCGACCAGCAGCAGTTCGCCCAGCGGGCTGTCGAGCGTCGTGTAGACCGTCATCGGTCTTTCCCTTTCCTCGCACTTTCAGTGACATCTGCGATTCTGCGGTGGTTCATCACCGATGTCCGGCGGGATTCGGACGTCGCATTCCCGCTGCCTCCCGGTCAACCGGCTCCCCACAGCAGGTGCATCGCGTAGGTGCGCCACGGCCGCCAGCCCTCGGCGTCCTCCAGCGGCACACCGGCACGCGCGGCCCCCGCGCGCACGGCGACGTCGCCCTCCAGCAGCACGTCGGGATCGCCCAGGGCGCGCATCCGGACGTAGCCGGCCGTCCACGGTCCGATGCCGCGCAGCGCGAGCAGGTCCTTCTCCGCGCCGTCCCGGTCCGCGCCCGGGTCGAGGACGACCTCGCCGACGGCGAGGGCGCGGGCCAGGCCGCGCAGCGTCTCCCGCCGGGCCTGCGGCATCCCGACCGCCTCCAGCGACGCCCCGGCGAGGGTGTCCGCGTCGGGGAACAGATGCGTCAGGCCACCGCTCGGCGCCGCCAGCGGCTCACCGTGGGCGGCGACCAGGGCCGCGCCGAGCCGGCGTCCCGCCGCCACGGAGACCTGCTGCCCCAGCACCGCCCGCACCGCCAGTTCGTGCGGGTCCGCCGCCCCGGGAGCGCGCAGCCCGGGGCGGGCGCGGGCCAGGGCCCCCATCGACGGGTCCGCGGACAGCCGTTCCGCGACCGCGTACGGATCGGCGTCCAGGTCGAACAGGCGCCGCACCCGCTGCGTCCCGGTGGTCAGGTCGCGCAGCCCGGTCAGGTGCAGCCGGCACTCGAGCCAGTCACCGCCCCTGCCGGGCGCCGCCTCCTCGACCTCGGCGACCGCGGGCCCGCGCGGCAGTCGCAGGGTGCGCCGGTAGACGCGCCGGCCGCGGGTCCCCGTGATCTCCTCGACGCCGGTGATCGCGCGGGCCGCCAGGTAGTCGAAGACCTGCCCGGTGTCGTACGGCCCCCGGTAGGCCAGCCGCAGCGGCACCCCGGCGGCGGCCGCGTGCCGGGCGGGGCACGCCTGCCGCAGCGCGGTCGGCGTGAGCGCGTACACCTCGCGGACGGTGTCGTTGAACTGCCGTACGCTCGCGAAACCGGCCGCGAAGGCGATCTCCGCGGCCTGCAGGTCCGTGGTCTGCAGCAGGATCCGGGCGGTGTGCGCCCGCTGCGCACGCGCGAGGGCGATCGGTCCCGCCCCCACCTCGGCGTTGAGCTGCCGTTGCACCTGCCGCGCGCTGTACCCGAGCCGTGCGGCCAGTCCCGCGACGCCTTCCCGGTCGACGACGCCGTCGCCGATCAGCCGCATCGCACGGCCCACCACGTCGGCCCGCGCGTTCCACGCCGCGGAACCGGGCACCGCGTCCGGACGGCACCTCCGGCAGGCCCGGAAACCGCCCCCCTGGGCGGCGGCCGCCGTCCGGAAGAAGCGGACGTTGCGCCGCTTGGGCGTGACCGCCGGGCAACTCGGGCGGCAGTAGATCCCCGTCGTCGTCACCGCGAAGAAGAACTCGCCGTCGAAGCGCGCGTCGCGGCTGCACACCGCCTCGTACCTGCTGTCCTCGTCGGTCGCGTCGTTCGTCACCCCTCCACTGTGCGGCATCGCGGGGGCGGGACGCTGGCGGGATTCGGACGTCGCGTTCCGGGCGTGGCCCGCCCGGCACGGCTGTGCGGGGGCGGGTCGCCTCGGTGATCCTGAAGGGGTGACAGCCGGCTCCGCCCCGCGGGACCTCGCCGGCCGGGAGGCTCCCGGCACGGGACGCGCCAACTACACGGGCGCCGTCTACGGGTCGCTGCTGGCCGCCTCGGTGGTGGCCGGGGCTGGCTCGGCGGGGCCGTACCCGCGCCTGGAACTGGTGCTGCTGCTGATCTGCACCGGCCTGGTGTTCTGGGCCGCCCACGTCTACGCGGGCTTCGTCGGCGACCGGTTGCGCGGGGGGAGGGTCACCTGGCACGAGATCCGCCAGGTGTGCGTCCGCGAGTGGCCGATCGTGCAGGCCGCGCTGCTGCCGGCGACGGCGGTCGCGGTGAGCCCCCTGCTGGGGCTCGGGCTGGAGGGCGCGGCCTGGCTGGCTCTGGCCATCGCCGTCGTCCAGCAGGTCGTGTGGGCCAGTGCGGCCGTCATCCGGGTGGGCGCCTCCCGCTGGGCGGTGGTGTCGGTGGGGATCGTGAACCTGGTGCTGGGCCTGGTCATCGTGGCGGCGAAGGTCGCGCTCCAGCACTGAGGGCCGGTGCGTCGTTCATGCATTATGGGACGGTTTGCGTTGTTTCCTGTGGGGGACGTGTGCCCTGAGGAGAGTGATCGCGCATGGCCCGCCACCCGCAGACCGGCGTCAGCAAGCCGACCGAGCTCCCCCAGGAGTCCTGGCGCGTGGTGCTCCGGCGCACGGTGAAGGAGTTCTGGGCGGACCACCTGACCGACTGGGCCGCGGCGCTGACCTACTACGCCGTCCTGTCGGTCTTCCCCGCCCTCCTCGTCATGGTCTCGGTCGTCGGTCTGCTGGGCGGCCCCAGCGTCAAGCCCCTGATCGTCAACGCGAGCGGACTCGCGCCCGGACCGGTGCGCGACACGCTGACCGGTGTGCTCGGGCAGTTGCAGCACGGCGCCGGCCGCGGGGGACTCGCCCTCGCGGTCGGCGTCGCGGTCGCCGTGTGGTCGTCCTCCGGCTACGTGGCGACCTTCATGAGGGCCGCCAACGCCCTCTACGACATCGACGAGGGCAGGCCCGTGTGGAAGACCCTGGCCGCCCGATTCGTCATTCCCGTGGTGCTGTTGGTGGTGACGGCGCTCATCGCGCTCGGCGTGGTCCTCACCGGAGCCCTGGCCCGCAGAACGGGTCAGGTGCTGGGAGTCGGCGACGCCGCGCTCGGCGTGTGGGGGATCGCCAAATGGCCCGTGATGCTCGTGCTGTTCAGCCTGGTCCTCGCACTGCTGTACTGGGCCGCGCCCAACGCGAAGCACGGCGGCTTCCGATGGGTGAGCCCCGGCAGCATCGTGGCCGTGGCCATCTGGGCCGCCGCATCCGCCCTCTTCAGCTTCTACGTGTCCAACTTCAGCAACTACAACCGGCTCTACGGCAGCCTGGCGGCGATCATCGTCTTCCTCGTCTGGTTGTGGATCTCGAACATCGCCGTCCTCCTCGGGCTGGAGTTCAACGCCGAGCTCGAACGGGCGCGGGCACGGCCGGACGGAGGCCCGGACGACAGTCCGGACGAGACGGTGCCCAAGGCCGAGCCGGAGGACACCGAGCGGCTGCACGCCGACGAAGGGCGATGACGGGACGGCGTCGCGGCCGCCGCGCCGTCGCGGCCGTGGACCGTCACGGCCGTGAGCCGACGCCGGTCGCGACCTCATGGAGCCGGCTGCCGGCCCCGCCCGGTGCCAGTGGGGCGGTGGAGGTGTCGCCCGCGCCCTCGCGCAGACCCGCGAGGAACTCCTCGATCGCCTGCGTGGCGGTGTGGCGGGGCTCCCAGCCCAGCTCGCGGTGGGCCCGCGCGGTGTTCATCAGCGGCAGTCTGACGACGGCGTCGAACAGGCCGGGCGACGACGGCACCAGGTGCAGCCGCCACGCCCCGGCCAGTGCCGCCCGCACCGCGCCCCGCGGCATGCGGACGACCTGCGCCCCGAGCAGCGTGGCGAGTTCACCCGCGTCCAGCGGTGGATCGGCCGCCAGGTTGAAGGCGCCGCGCACGGGACGGTGCAGCGCCGCCCGGTAGGCCTCGGCCGCGTCGTCGGAGTGCAGCGCCTGGAAGCGCAGACCGCGCAGGTCGGGGACGACCGGCACCAGGCGGGGCCGTACGAGCCGGTTCGGCAGGAACGGCCCGGCGAACAGCCTGCGTTGCTGAGCCGCGGACTCCCGTTTGAAGATGAAGCCCGGCCGCATGCGCACCACGCGCAGCCGCGGGTTCTCCCGCTCGAAGGTGTCGAGGTAGCGCTCGACGTACGCCTTCTCCCGGCAGTACGCGGCCCCCGGCCAGCCGTGCGTGGGCCACGACTCGTCGACCGGGTAGCGCTTCGGGCCGGGCGAGTACGCCGCCACCGACGAGGCGTGCACCAGGGCCGGCACACCGGCCGCCGCGGCCGCCTCGAAGACGCGGATGCTGCCCAGGACGTTGGTGCGCCACGTGATCGCGGGGTCGTGGGTGGGCTGCAGGAGCCAGGCCAGGTGCACGACGGCGTCGGCACCGCGGAAGTGCTCCACCAAACGCGTCCTGTCGTCGCCCAGGTCGGCGTGCACCCACGAGGTACGGGCGGGCTGCCAGTCCTCGGGGATCCTGCGGGCGATGCCGACGATCTCGGCCACCGCCGGGTCCTGGCCGAGCGCCCGCACCAGGCTCGTCCCGACGTTTCCGGTCGCCCCTACGACGACGACGCGCAGGCCGCCGCCGTTCCCGGGCGTGGAGTCGTCCGTCACGTTCCTCGCCTCCCTGGGTCCGCCGCGAGCGCCCGGGCACCGCGCGGTGCCGGACCGCGCTGCCCGGCGTGACGGCGGCCTCGTCCGACGTGCCTCGGTCTGCCAGGGCGGCTACCCGGCGAGGGACGTTTCAGACCCCGGCCGCGGCGGCCGTCAGCCGACCGCCTTCGCCATCCGGCGCACCGCCTCCGTGAGCACCTCGGGCGTCGTCGCGAGGTTCAGCCGTACGTGCCCGTCGCCGCCCGTGCCGAAGTCGGGCCCCGCGCTGAGGGCGACCCGCCCGCGGGCGAGGAAGGCGGCGGCCGGGTCGTCGCCCAGGCCCAGCTCCCGGCAGTCCAGCCAGGCCAGGTAGGTGCCCGGGGCCGGCCGGTAGCCGACCGACGGCAGGTGCTCGGCCAGCAGCCCCGCGAGCAACCGCCGGTTGTGCGCGAGGTCGTCCAGCACGGCGTCGAGCCACGGGCCGCCGTCGCGCAGCGCCGCCGTGTGGGCGATGACGCCCAGGTGGCTCGGTCCGTGACCGACCTCCTCCGGCATGCGCGCCAGGTCGTCCGCCGCGGCGGGCCCGGCCAGGGCGAGGGCCGCCTTCAGACCGGCCAGGTTCCACGCCTTCGAAGCGGACATCAGCGACAGGCCGCTCTCGCCGCCGGGCACGCTCAGGTACGGCACGAACGCCGCCTCGGCGGTCACCAGCGGCGCGTGGATCTCGTCCACCACGACCCGCACCCCGTACGACCCGGCCAGCGCCGCCACGGCGGACAGCTCCTCGGCGGTGTGCACCGTGCCGGTCGGATTGTGCGGGCTGCACAGCAGGTAGGCGGCCCGGCCGCCGCCGGCCGTGGACCGGGCGAAGGTCTCCTCAAGCGCCGCGAGATCCAGCCGCAGGCCGGAGCCGAACGGGGTCTCCACCACGCGCCGGTCCATGTGCGTCACGAACTGGTAGAACGGCGGGTACACCGGGCAGTTGACGATCACCGGGTCCCCGGGGTCCGTGACGAGCTTCAGCATCTCGACGACACCCAGCATCACGTCGGGCACGATGGAGGCGCGCTCCACGGCCAGACCGTCCCAGCCCCACCGCTCACGGGCGAAGTCCGCCAGCGCCTCCGGGTACGCGGTGCCCGCCGGATAGCCCGTGTCTCCGACCGCGATCGCCTCCGTTAGCGCGCGGGCCACGGGACCGGCCAGCGGCACGTCCATCTCCGCCACCCACAGGGGCAGCACGTCCTCCGGATGGGTGCGCCACTTCATGCTCGTCCGGCGCCGGAGCTGGTCGAGCGTGAGGCGGCGCAGCGGGTGGTCGTCAGTCGACGCGGTGTCCATGACACCCAACATAGGTGCCGCTCAGCCGCCGGGGCAGTGGGCGGCCGGCGGACGTGTTGCCGAACCGGCAAGAAGACTTGCCCGGCGAGCGCGCGGGACCGCATGGTCGGGGCAGGTCCACATCCACGGCACGGAGGAGACGACACCCATGACCGACGGCACCACCAGCGCGACCGGCGCCGCATCCGAGGCGGAGTTCTGGGACGCCCGGTACGCCGGGAGCGACCGCGTCTGGAGCGGCAAGGCCAACGACGTCCTGGTCCGCGAGGTCGGGCGCCTGAAGCCCGGTACCGCGCTCGACCTGGGCTGTGGCGAGGGCGCCGACGCGGTCTGGCTGGCCCGGCAGGGGTGGCGGGTCACCGCCGTCGACATCTCCCGCGTCGCCCTGGAGCGTGCCGCCGCCCACGCGACGGCGGAGGGCATCCCCGACGGCATCATCGACTGGCAACGGCACGACCTGTCCGAGACGTTCCCCGGGGGAACCTACGACCTGGTCTCCGCCCAGTTCCTGCACTCACCGAACGACATGCCCCGCGAGCGCATCCTGCGCGCCGCGGCGGCGGCCGTGGCACCCGGGGGCGTGCTGCTCGTCGTCGGGCACTCCGGGTTCCCGGCCTGGCAGACCGAGCCGCACCCTGAGGTGCACTTCCCGACGCCGGAAGAGGTGCTGCGGAGCCTCGAGCTTGCCGAGGAGGAGTGGGAGGTGCTGCTGACCGACGAGCACGAGCGCGTCCAGAACGACCCCGACGGACGGCCCACGACGCGTGTGGACAACACCCTGGAGATCCGCCGCCTGGAGCGGTGACACGACGCGCGGCGGGCCGTGCCGACCACGGCCCGCCGGGGCACTGTGGGTGGGGGCGGAGTGACGGGACGTCAGCGGCGGGCGTCCTCACGTACCGCTGGAAGTGCTTGAAGTCGAGCCGACGACCGCGGCCTTGGGCATGCCGGCTGAGGACGATGTGGGTCAGTGCAGAGTGCCGGACGATGCATCAACTCGTGTCCAGGTGGAGACCTTGTCGCCCGCCGGCCAGGTTCTCCATTCAGGCCCCGACGAAGCCGACGGAGCCGTCAGCAGTCGATCGATCCAGGCCGCAGCCTGTGCCACACCGGTGTCCTGTGCTGTTATGGCGATAGGGCTACCTCCGCCGTGTGGACGCCTTCTTGGCGGCCGTCTTCTTCGCGGCGGACTTCCTCGCAGGTGCTGCGGTCTTCTTCGCCACCCGCTTGCCGGCCGGCGCCGCGGTCTTCTTGGCGGCGGACTTCTTCGCCGGCTGTGCCTTCTTGGCGGGGGTGGGGGTCCTCTTGGCGGGCGCCTTCTTGGCCGCGGTCTTGCGCGCCGGCGGCCTGGGGGCCTGCCGCTTGGCCGGGCGACGGCGCCGAGGGGCCTGCTCCTCCGCCTCCGGCTCTTCCTCCCCTTCTTCCTCTTCTTCCTCCTCGGGTTCCTCGTCCTCGAGTTCCTCTTCCTCTTCCTCTTCCTCGGGTTCTTCCTCGGGTTCTTCCTCTTCCTCCTCGTCCTCCGGTCCGTACTCCTCTTCCTCCTCGTCCGGTTCCTCGTCCTCGCGCTTCTCCTTCTTGCTGCCGATGCGGGCCGTACGGTCGTGCAAGGTCCCTGCGAGATCCGCGAGCTTCCGGTCCGCGACGGCGACGACCGCCTTGCGCCCGGCGTCCATCAGTTCTCCGCCCACCTGTTCCTTGAGCTGGGCGACCTGAGGCAGGTCCTTGAGCTTGTGAATACCCTCGGTCACCAACTGTTGCGGATCGAGTCCGGCGCGGCGACCGGCGAGAAAGGTCGCCATTCCGAGGGCGAGCCGCCCCTTCTTGGTGCGACCGAGAACGTAGCCGCCCGCTACCGCGGCAGCCAGAGCGAGCCTGGTCGAGTCCTTCATCACTTGTTCCCTTCGGGAGTTGCGCCCTGCGGGAGGCGACCCGTCGCCGCGCACCTTGTGAGGTGTATATGCTGAAATAGTACGTTTTGTTGTAGGGGTGGCGCCGCTCCAGAGCCGGAGATGTGGATGGCCGCAAGCGACAAGAGCGACCCCGGAAGGGGCCCGCGCTCCACCCGGAGCGAAGGCACGGCACGGCGTTCGAGCGCCGAGCGGTCCCGGCGGCCCCGCAAACGTTCGGCGGCCTGGGCCATGCGGTCCGCGTCCGAGCAACTCTCCGAACTCCTCGGTCGCAGGCCGGAATCCGTTTCCGCGGTGAAACCGACCGAAGACGGCTGGGAGGCGGACGTCGAGGTCCTGGAACTGGAGCGCGTGCCCCAGACGACCAGTGTGATGGCCACGTACCACGTGACGTTGGACGAGGAAGGAGACCTGGTGGCGTACGAGCGGACACGCCGTTACACGCGGGGGCAGATAGACCGACGCTCCTGACCCGACACAAGGCGCTGAAGGGAGGCGCCATGACCGTGGTGCCGCAGAGCGGGGGCGGCATGTCGAGGGGTGGTGGCGGGGGGAGCCTCTACGACGTCCTGGAACTGATCCTGGACCGGGGGCTCGTCATCGACGTCTTCGTCCGCGTGTCCCTGGTGGGCATCGAGATCCTCAAGATCGACGCCCGGATCGTCGTGGCGAGCGTCGACACATATCTCCGTTTCGCCGAAGCCTGCAACCGGCTTGACCTGGAATCCGGGCGAAAGCAGCCCACCCAGCTCACCGATCTCGTGGGTGAGATCACCGAGGGCGGGGCCAAGGGCAAGTCGAAGGGTGCCCTGTCCGGCGCCGTCGAGGCCGTGACCGACACCCTGAAGGGCGGGAGCGACGAGGACGAGGAGGAGGACGAGTACGAGGAAGAGCCCGAAGAGGAGGAAGCGGAGTACGAGGAGGAGCCCCGGCAGTCGCGGCGCAGGAGCACCGGGCGGGCTTCCCGGCGGGAGAGGGAATGAGCATGGCCGTCTACGTCTACTCCATCACCGCGAAGGACCACCCGTTGCGCCTGGACGGCCTCACGGCCGTCGGCGGATCGGGCCAGGAGTTGCGCACGGTGACGAATGCCGAGCTCTCCGCGGTCGTGAGCGAGGCCCCCGAGGACCTGCGTCCCCGGCGCAGGGACGTGCTCGCCCATCAGGAGGTGCAGGAACGGCTGATGGCCGACGGTGCCGTGCTGCCACTGCGCTTCGGCTTCACGGCACCCGACGAGGAGGCCGTGAAGGCCGCGCTGGAGGACCGTGCGGTGGAGTATCGGGAGCAGCTGAAGAACCTGCAGGGCTGCGCCGAGTACCACCTGAAGGTCTCGTGGGACGAGGACTCCCTGCTGCGCCGGATCCTGGAGGAGAACGACGAGGCGCGCCGGCTGAACGAGGAGATCCGCGGCGGAGCCGCGTCCCCCGACATCCCCCTGATGCTGGGCGAGCTGCTTGCCAACGAGGTGCAGGCCCGCCAGCAGGCCCTCGGGGCGGGCATCGTCGAGGCGCTGCGCCCCTTCGTCCGGGACGACGTGGCCTCCCCGCCGGGCGGACAGGACTTCCTCAGCGTCTCCTTCCTGGTGGACGACAGCAAGGAGGAGATGTTCCTGGCCACGCAGCTGAGCCTCGCCAACCAGGTGGGCGAGGAGTGCGACTTCCGGCTGCTCGGACCGCTGCCCCCGTACAGCTTCGTGTGAGAGGGAGTGGCCCCCATGGGACTGTTCACCCAGATCGTCACCCTCCCCCTGGCGCCGGTGCGCGGGGTGGGCTGGGTGGTCGAGCGCGTACTGGAGGCCGCGGAGCAGGAGTACTACGACCCCGAGCCCGTCGAACGCGAACTCGCCGCCCTGGAGAAGGAGCTCCTCGCCGGACGGATCGACGAGGAGACCTTCGAGGCCCGCGAGGAGGAACTGCTCGACCGGCTCGACGAGATCGCGGCCTTCCGGCGCGGTGAGCCCGCGCCCTGAGACGAGGTGACGCAGTGACGGATTCCCCGGCGGGCCGGCTCGGCTCGTACCCCACGAGGGCCGCTCCCCAGCAGTACGCCCAAGGGCAGGGGTCCTCGGCCAACCTGGCGGACATCCTCGAGCGGGTCCTGGACAAGGGCATCGTCATCGCCGGCGACATCCAGATCAACCTGCTCGACATCGAACTGCTCACCATCAAGCTGCGACTGCTGGTGGCCTCCGTCGACAAGGCCAAGGAGATGGGCATCGACTGGTGGGAGCACGATCCGTCGCTGTCCTCCCGGGCCCACGGGGAGAGTTCGCTCGCGCAGGAGAACCGCAGGCTGCGCGAGGAGATCGAAGCACTGAAGGAAGGGCGGGAGCTGACGGACACGCCGCGGGGCAGCGTGGCCTCCCGCCACCGCACGCGGTCCTCCTCGGCGACGCACCGCCGCGGCGGCGATCCCGGGACGGACGATGGATGACCGGGTCAGCTACGCGTACGCCGTGCTGCGCGGCGGCGGCGTTCCGGAGGGCGCCCTGGCCGCGCTGACCGGCGTCGCCGGGGCACCGGTGGGGCTCGTGACGTCGGGTCCGCTGGCCGCGGCCGTCAGCCCGGTGCCCGCCGCGGACTTCCGGGAGGACGCCCTCCGCCGCCACCTGGAGGACCTGGACTGGCTGGAGACCGTCGCCCGCGCCCACCACACCGTCATCGAGGCGCTCTCGGCGCACACCACCGTGCTGCCCCTGCGGCTGGCCACGGTCTACCTGGACGACGCACGCGTCCTGGCCGTGCTGCGGGACGACGACGCGGCGTTCACGCAGGTCCTGGAGCGGCTCGCAGGACACCTCGAATGGGGGGTCAAGATCTACGTGGAGGCCCCGGCGGCTGCGTCCGCGGGCCCCGCCGGAGCCGGCGCCGGCGAGGACCTCAGCCCTGGCCGCGCCTACCTGCGTGCCCGCCGCGCCCAGCGGCACTCCCGCGACGAGGCCTACCGCGCGGCGGAGGAGGCCGCCGCACGCGTCGAGACGATCGGCCGCGAACTGGCCACCGGGCACGCCCGGCACCGCGTGCAGCAGGGGCAACTCGCCGCCGACGCGGGGGAGAACGTCCTCAACGACGCCTTCCTCCTCGCGGATGAGCAGGCCGAGGCCTTCCGCGCCCGCGTCCTCGCCGCCGGCGAAGGACTGCCCGGGGTGCGCGTCGACGTCACCGGCCCCTGGGCCCCGTACTCGTTCGCCGCCCTCCCCGACGCGGACGTGGCGGACGTACCGCCGTGACCGCCGCCGACCGGACCCCCGAACGGAACCCCGAACCCCTGGCGGAGCGTCAGGTGGCCCTCGTCGACCTGCTCGACCGCCTCCTGAGCGGCGGCGTCGTCCTCACCGGCGACGTGGTGCTCTCCATCGCCGACATCGACCTCGTCCGCATCTCCCTGCGCGCCCTGATCGTCTCCGTCAGCGAACGCACCCCTTCCCCGTGGGGCCCGGGGCCCGGCCCATGACACCCCCGGCGCTCCCCGGCGACGCCCACCCCCCGGACCGCCTCGGCGAGGTCGCCGACGCAGCCGCCCGCGCCTTCCGCCTGCTCCCCGCCGTCCCGCGCGACACCCCGTCCCCCCGCCCCGCGCGCCGCATCAGCACCGACCCCGACACGGTCGAACGTGACCTGATGAAACTCGTCCTGACCCTCGTCGAACTCCTCCGCCAGCTCATGGAACGCCAGGCCCTCCACCGCGTCGACGCGGGCGACCTCACCGAGGAGGAGGAGGAACGCCTCGGCGCCACCTTGATGATCCTCCACGACCGCATGGAAGGCCTGTGCGTGCAGTACGGCCTGTCCATGTCCGACCTCAACCTCGACCTCGGGCCCCTGGGCACGCTCCTCCCGCCCGACTGAGCCGCGGCCCCGGAGCCGCAAGGCCTCAGGGCGTGGGGATGCCGCCCGGGCGGGAGGGGCGGCCGAAGCGGACGGGGACGCCGGGGGAGTACAGGACGCTGACCGGGGGGCCCACGGGGGCGGGCAGGCCCGCGGCCGTGATCAGGCTCTCGTCGCAGTCGAGTAGTTCGGCGCGGTGGAGCGGCCAGCGGGGGTGGGAGTTCGGCAGGTACAGCTGCCGCTCGAAGAAGGTGTTGTGCAGACCCCAGCGCGCGGTGAGGAAGTGCTCGAGCTCGGTGGGTTCCGCGACGGGCTCGCCGACGCGCACGCTGATCCGCGAGTGCGCCCCGCGCGGGCCCGGCCAACGGCGCGTGCTGGTGTACGTGAGGGTGTCGCCGTCGCGGCGGATCGCCATCCGCGACCACAGGTACGGCAGGCGGAACGCGGCGCGCGCGACCGCCACCGGTATCAGCCGGGACGCGTCGAGCGACCGGAAGACGACACCGCGCCGCCCGTGGGCGTCCACGGAATACAGCCGGACGTTCGTCTCGGGGAAGGTGCCCAGGTAGGGGACGCCCGGGAGACGGAACCAGCCGACGCGGTGCATGCGGAAGGCGACGAGGCCGACGTAGGTGGCGCCGTCGAGGGTGTCGGGGACGGTGCCGGCCGGCAGGAGCGGCGCGATGTAGGCGGGGTCGGCCGCCCAGTGGAGGAAGGCCAGGTCGAGCCACGACTGGGTGAGCAGCGGGCCGGCGGCGACGTCGGGCGGGTCCGCGGTGATCGGTTCGGGCGTGGTCTGCGTGGGCGGCACGCGACCAGCATCGCAGACGTGCCACGGGCCTCCGGCAGGCGCTGCGCAACCGCTGTGACACGTGGGGTTCAGGAGGTCACAACCGGGTACACCATGTGAGCGGGTGCCGGGGCCCCGCATCCGTTGGGGACGGACAGGGGGCCCTTCCCCATACCGGTGACGCTGCGGAGCAGCCCTTCGGCGTGGGGAGTGATGGACATGACGCACTGGTACGCCACCTCGTCATCGGCCGGCCGTACCGACGTGTACGTGTGCGAGCTGGAGCACCGCGCCGTCGCAGTCGCCGTCGCGCGACGCACCGCGCGCACCGTGCTGACCGGCTGGTCGGTGCCGGAGGAGGCCGTCCACGACGCCGTCCTCGTCGTATCGGAACTGGTGACCAACGCCGTGGAGCACGCGCTGCCACCGGTCGCCCTGCGCCTGCGCCGCGGCGAGGTCGACGGCACGGCGATCATCCGCGTCGAGGTCACCGACGGCGGGCCCGCGCCGTGGCACGGCACCTGGGCCGCCGGCCGCGGCCCCGGCGAGCACGGCCGTGGAGCCGCCATCGTCGACAGCCTCGGCATCGGTTCCGGCGTCGGTACCCGCAGCCGCGGCAGCGGGCGCTGGGCGGATCTGCTGGCCGCCTGGGCCCCGGAAAGCGCCCGTGGATCTTCCGCCCATACCTCCGGACGTCGGATGATGGATTCCCGTACGAGAATTTTGTCCGGAAGAAAACGAAAAGCCCGTATGTTGAGTTCGCGCAGAGGGAGGGCTTGTCGTGGTCGCACCCGGCCCGGGTGCGGGAAGGGAGGCACCCGCATGGAGCTCGGGTCCCGTCTCTCGGCGATGCAGGATCCCATCGGATCGGGTTGCAGGGTCTTCCTCGCCCTGATGATCGCGATTATCACGGCGGTTCCGGTCGCCGACCACTTCCTCCCGGAGGACATCCACCTCGCCCACGTGCTGGTCATCCCCGTCGCGCTGGCCTCCGCCTTCGCCGGAGCCGTGTACGGGGCCCTGACGGGATTCGCGGCGGTGCTCGCCCTCGTCGCCGCGGGCGCCGAGCGGCACACGCTCCTCACCGAGAACGTCCTCGTCCAGCTCGGTTCCCTGGTGCTGCTCTCCTTGCTGCTCGTCCTCATCAGCGCCCTGCGCGAGCGCCGCAGACATGAGCTCGCGGAGCTGCGCGCGGTGTGGCAGGCGACCCAGGGCGTGCTGCTGCGCCCGCTGCCGCGCCAAGCCGGGCCGGTGTCCATCGCCACGGCGTACCGCAGCGCCGGCGACGGTGAGCGCATCGGCGGCGACTTGTACGCCGTCGCCCGCACGGCCCGGGCCACCCGCCTGCTCATCGGCGACGTGCGTGGCAAGGGACTGGGTTCCATCGGCGACACCGAGACCGTCCTCGGGGCTTTCCGCGCCTCGGCGCACCGGCAGGCGCCCTTGGCGGAGCTGATGGAGTCGCTGGAGGGCAGCGTCCGCTGGGAGCTGACCCAGGCGTGGGACGGGCCGGGCGAAACCGACGTCGGGGAGCGCTTCGTCACCGCCGCCGTCGTCGAGATCCCCGACGACGAGCCGTACGTGCACGTGGTCAGCTGCGGGCACCTGCCGCCGATCCTCCTCCACGACGGCACGGTCACCACCCTCGACGTCCCCGAACCGGCGCCCCCGCTGGGACTCGGCGGACTGACCGGGAGCAGCTACGCTCCCACCACCTTCACCTTCGCCCCCGGCGACCGGCTGCTGCTCTACACCGACGGCGTGACCGAGGCCCGGAACGGCGACGGGGAGTTCTACCCGCTCATCAGCCGGGTCGCGGAGTGGGGCGACCGCGGCCCCGACCAGCTCGTACGGGAGATGACCGACGACCTGCTGGCCCACACCTCCGCCCCGTTGCAGGACGACATGGCCGTGGTCGCGATCGTGCGCGACGCCCTGGGAGGACCGCCACCGCATGCACGGACCCCCGCCGGAGCCGACACGGCAGCGGACGCCGATGAGCCAGGCGTTCGACCTGCTGGCCGCGGACTATGACGACGACCATCACGACGCCGTCGCCGCGGCCCTGATCGAGCTGGCGGACCCCACGCCGGTGGACCGGAGGGTCGCCGACGTGGCCTGCGGCACCGGGGCGGTGGCCCTGACGCTCGCCCGCTCCCGTCCGTCCGCCGACCCCGCGGTGCTGGCCGTGGACGTCTCCGCGGCCATGATCGCCGCGGGCCGGGCGCGCGCCGAGCGCCTGGCGGCCCCCGGGGCGATCGACTGGCGGGTCGCGGACGCCGTGCCGCTGCCCTGCGCCGACCGAGCGCTCGACCTCGTCCTGTGCGCGTCGTCCCTGCACTTCCTCGGTGGGCGGGCCCTCGCCGACTGGCGGCGCGTCCTGCGGCCTGGTGGCCGTGTCGGGTACAGCCTCCCCCTCGCGTTCGGCTTCCGGGCCTCCGGCCCCTTCGCGTCGCTCGTCGCACGCGACCTGCCGCTCCCCGTGACGGCACGCGACGCCGCGGACCTGGCGGCCGCCTCGGGCCTGCACGCTCCGGTCGCCCGCGTCGTCCGGATCGGCGACCGCTCGGTCGCGCTGACCGTCGCCCGCACCCCCGGCGCGGCGCCCTGACCGTCCGCCCGTGACGCCGGCGGCGCGTGAGGGGCGGTGGTCCGGGAGACGGGACCGGACCACCGCCCGGTGTGCGGGGCGCGCCTCAGTTGGGAGAGGGCGAGCCCGTTGCCAGGGGGGCGGCGGTCGCGTCGAACGTCGCCGTCGGGGCGGCGAGACCGAGCGCGGTCGGGGCGTCGGGCAGCCCGGCGCCGACGCGGAGCGGTTCGGTGACGGGCAGCGGCCGGCTGGCACCGCGGAGCAGGGCCATCAGCTGGTCCGTGCGCGCGGCGCCGCGGGGGTGCGGCGTCGCCCGCAGCTGCTCGTGGTGGGCGAGCAGCAACGCGGCCAGCCCGGTGAGATGGGCCGCCGCGATGGCGGTGCCCTCGGCGACCGTGTAGGTGGCGCCGAGCGCCGTGGTGACGATCGCGGTTCCGGGTGCGGTGAGGTCGACGCCGGGCCCGGTGGGCGTGAAGGGCGCCGGGTACGGACCGGGCCACGGAGGCTGGGTGGCGGCCGCCGGGCTGTCCGGCGGGTAGGTGCCGGTGTGCGCGAGCGCGCCCGCGGCCAGCACGGTGGGCAGGGCGGCGAGCGGGCTGAGCGCACCGGAGGTGTCGCCCGCCGGGGCGATGACGGCGATGCCCGCCGCGTGCGCGTCCATCAGCTTCCACGCCGCCAGCTGCGAGGGCTGGTCGTAGGTGACGTTGATCTGTGCGACGTCGATGTCGTGGGAGATGCAGTGGTCCACCGCGCGCAGCAGGTCGGCGACGCGGCCGCCGGGGAACAGCTTGAGGGCGTGCACCGTGGCGTCCGCCGCGATGCCGGTGACCCCGGTGCGGTTGTCGGCGGCGGCCACGATCCCGGCGCAGCGGGTGCCGTGCCCGGTCGTGTCCGTCCGCCAGCCCGCGTCGTCGGCGGCGGGGGTGAAGTCGGCGCCGGAGCGGACGGTGTCCTTCAGGTCCGGGTGCGCGGTGTCGACGCCGGAGTCCAGCAGGGCCACCGAGACGCCGTGGCCGCGGTAGGTCGGGGGGATCTCGTGCAGGCGCATCGCCTGCCAGCCCCAGCCGGTGAGCGGCCGGTCCGGGAAGCCCTCGAAGGTCTCCGCCAGGGAGCGGACCACCACCTCCACCTCGGCGCCGGACAGGGTGTCGTCGTCCGGGAAGGGGCGGCCGGTGCGCACCGGCCAGTGGTCGCCCGCCGGTCGCACGTACAGGGACCGGAGGGTTGCCGGGGTGTCGGCCGGCAGGACGAGCTCGGCCCGGCCGTCGGCGCCGGTGACGGCGTACGCCGTCGTGCCGGTGCCCGTCGCCCATACCTGCGCGTCGGGCACGCCCTGGCCGCGACTCGTCACGCGCACCGTGATCCGCGGCGGCTCCTGGAGGGTGACCTCCATCGCCGGGTCCACGGCCGCGGCGGCCGGCCGCGTCGCGGGGGCCGGCGTGTAGGCCAGCGGCTGGTCGGCCTCGACCACCACCTGGGGGTTGGCGGCCAGCGCGCGGGCGCGCTCGTGGGGCATCGTCACCACGGCCACCGGGGGGCACACGGGGTGGGGTTCGGCGATCGCCTCCAGGCCGCGGGAGCGGGAGGGGTGCACCTGGGCGACCACCTCCACCTCCGGATCCTCCTCGAGCAGCGTGAACAGCGCCGAGGCCTCGACGGGCGGCACGCCCGCGGTCAGCCAGGGGGCCGGCCGGGGTGCCACCAGGTACCGGCCCCAGGCCGCGCGGCCCGGGTGCCCGGCGTGCGTCCCCGCCATCCCCATGTAGTGCCCGGGGCCCTGTTTCGTGCCGCCCGGTGCCGCGACCGGTCCGTTCGCCCCGCCGGCTTCCGATCCGGCACCGGGCTTGCGGCCGCCCTTGGCGCCGCCGTGCCCCTTCGCCATGTCGCCGTTGCCCTGCTGCTCACTCATCACGCTTCCGCCTTCACCGATCACCTTGCGTTGGACCACACCGCGCCGCTGCCGCGGCCGGACGGCCCGGTCGGCCGGGGCAGCCGCAAGGGCCGCCCCGGCCGACCGGGAGACCGCTCAGATGCCGAGCGGCATCTGACCGACGTGCTGCCCGTACGGCGACTGCCCGTACGGGGACTGGCCGTTCTGGAACTGGCTGTTCTGGAACTGACCGTTCTGGAACTGGCCCGGGAACTGGCCGTACTGGCTGAACTGGCCGAACTGCTGGCCGTACTGCTGGCCGTACTGGCCGAACGGCGACTGGCCCTGGGCGATCTGGCTCAGCGCGCTGTGCACGACCGGCGCGATGCGGCGGGCGCACTCGGTGAGCACGCTGCTCCAGGCGTGCGGGGGGATCTGGCCCTGCGCCTGGATGCCCATCATGATCTGCGGGTCGATGCGCACCTGCTCGACCACGGCGTTGACCGCGGTGGCCGCACAGCGCAGCGACAGCTCGGTCACCAGCAGCGGCAGCTGCTGCTGGCCCTGCCCGATGCCGGGCTGGCCGAAGTGCTGCTGCCCGTAGCCCTGCAGACCCATGAACGGCTGGCCGATGCCCTGCTGTCCGTAGCCCTGCTGACCTGCCCACGGCTGCGACTGCTGCTGACCGGACTGCTGCCAGTGCGGCTGCTGCAGCTGCTGACCGTACTGCTGGGGGGTGTAGACCGACATCAAGCTCCTCCTTGAGCTGTGACGGAAAGGGATGAGACGGCGGCTCCGTGGAGGGGGCTCCCAGAACCGGTCCGCCGCCATGCGCAGCAAATCACCACCGGACAAAAAGCGCTTCTCGTGACATACCGCCACCAGAGGGTGCGTGGCAGCCGAGCTGCAGCGACCTCTTCGTGGCCGCCTCACCCGGACGGCCCACGCCGGGGGCGCGCCGCGGCGGCAAGACCATCCCCATGGGCATGATCGAGGTCGGCGGGGTCGCGCTCCACCACGAGCGCCGCGGCCGGGGGCCGCCCCTCCTGTGCGTCTCCGGGGCGGGCGGCGACTCCGGTGTGTGGACCAGGACGGCCGAGGCGCTCGCCGACGAGTTCACCGTCGTCTCCTACGACTGCAGGGGGAACGCGCGCAGCCCGCGTCCGCCGCGATGGACCTCGACGTCCATCGACGAGCAGGCCGGCGACGCCGCCGGGCTGCTCCGCGGCCTCGGCTTCGGCCCGGCGGCCGTCCTGGGGTCCGGGAGCGGGGCGGTGATCCTGCTCAACCTCGCGCTGCGCCACCCGGAGACGGTGCGGGCGGCCATCGTCCACGAGCCCCCGTTCCTGTCGGTGAGCGCGGATCCCGGCGCGGTGCGCGCCCGGTTCGGCCGGGCCTTCGAACGGGGCACGGCGGCGGACGGGCCGAGGGGCGCGCTGGAGGAACTGGTGCGCTGGCCGAGTGGCTGGCGGGAAGGCTGGGAACCGAGCTGGTCGGCATCCCCGGCGCGCACGCCCCCTACCTCCCGCACCCGGTCGAACTCGCGCACTTCCTGCGGCCGTTGCTGCACGACGTGGCCGGGTGAGCACGCGTACGCGGTGGGGTGCGCGTCGCAACGAGGCGGCGGGCGGGGGAGGATGGGGCGGGACAGCACCACCGACACCGAGGAGGAGCCCGTGCCATTGGAGGGCGAGTACGAACCGAGCCCGCAGACGTGGGCGCGCGAGCAGGTCGAGCGGTACGAGAGTTCCGGGGGCACCGAGGGGACCACGATGCGGGACCTGCCCGTGGTCATCCTGACGACCCGCGGCGCGAAGAGCGGGAAGATCCGCAAGACCCCCCTGATGCGGGTGGAGCACGGCGGGCAGTACGCCGTGGTCGCCTCGCTGGGCGGCGCACCCAAGAACCCGGTCTGGTACCACAACGTGGTCGCCGATCCCCGGGTCGAGCTCCAGGACGGCCCCCGGCGCCAGGACATGACGGCGCGTGAGGTGTCCGGCGAGGAGAAGGCGCTGTGGTGGGACCGGGCCGTCGAGGCCTTCCCCGACTACGCGGACTACCAGAAGAAGACCGACCGCGAGATCCCGGTCTTCGTCCTGGAGCCGGCGGCCCGTCCCCACTGAGCGCGGCGCGGGGGTGATGCGCACCGGGCCGCGCCCGGTGCGCATGAACCGCGTCATCGCGGACAGGCGTGCGGTGCGGGTGCCGCACCACGTTTCCCCCGTCGCGGTCCGGCACCCCGCGGGTCGTCAGGGCGCCGGCGTCCGCAACTCGACGTCGTCGGGCCCGAGCGGCCGGCCGTCGGCGCCGCGCATCCCCAGCGGGGCCACCGGGCGACCGGTCGCCCGGTCCACGAGGGTGGTCCGCTCCTCCCCGGGTTCGAAGAGGTTGGCCTCGCCCCACTGGCGCAGGGCGAGCAGCACCAGCCGCAGACCCTTGCCCTCCTCGGTGAGTTCGTACTCCCGGTACGGACTCCCGTCCGAGGCGGGCACCGTGCGCAGCACCCCGTGCTCCACCAGCTTGGTGAGGCGGCTGCTCAGGATGTTCTTGGCGCAGCCCAGGCTGCGGTGGAAGTCGTTGAACCGGCGTACCCCGTTGAGCGCGTCCCTGACGATCAGCAGCGACCACCAGTCGCCGACGACGCCCAGCGTCCGCGCGACCGGGCACGGTCCGTCACTGAAGTCCTTCTTCTGCATCGCCCTCTCCCGGTTGCGACTTTAAACCGAGAGGTCGGACAGGGCAAACACCGCACCGGGGGCAGGGGCTACTCGGGCCGTGCCGGGACGTAGAAGCCGGTCGTGGCGGTGACCGCGGCGGCCACGGTGTCCTCGGGGGCACCCGAGGCGGCGTACACCGTGCCCCAGGCCCGGCTGCTGCGGGTCATGAAGTCCCGGGCCTCGTCGGAGAACTGCCATTCCTCCGCCTTCTCCGGCCCGATGCCGCCACCGGCCAGGTACAGCCCGAGCCCCAGCAGCCCCAGGTCCCAGCCGACGCCGACCGCACCGGGCCCGAACCGGTCCCACATGCCGGGCGGCACCACGGCCGTGTGCTCCAGTTCCAGGACCGTACGCTCCGCGTCCTCCGCGGTCAGCCGCACCTCCACCTCGCTGAACCCGGGCGCCCCGCCCATGACCCAGCTGACCCGGAGCAGCTCCGGCGGCTCGCACCGCAGGATCTCCCCGCCGGCGTTGCCCTGCAGCTGGTACCGGCCGCCGAGCCGCAGATCGCCGGTGACCGGCAGGAACCAGCGCCCGATGCGCTCCGCGGTGGTGCAGGCGTCCCACACGTCCTCGACCGGGGCGTCGTACGTACGGCGCAGCAGCACCGTGCGCGCCTCCTCGCCGGAGACCTCCCGGCTGCCGGTCGCGCGGTGGATGGCGTTGATCTCGTCGACGATGTTCATGCGGTCTCTTCCCGTTCCTTCCCGGGGTCCGGGGCCTGTCCCGTTCCCGGTCGCTGCTGTTCCTGTGCCGGGCGGCGCTCCCGGCGCCCCCGGGCGAGCTCGGTGCCGAGCGCGTCCAGCCGCTGCTCCCAGAAACCGCGGAAGCGTTCCAGCCACGCGTCGACCTCGCGCAGCGGCGCGGCCTGGACGGCGTAGAGCCTCCGGGTCCCCTCCGCGCGCACGGCGGCGAAGCCGTTCTCCCGCAGGACCCTCAGGTGCTGGGACACGGCGGGCTGTGAGATGCCGAACTCCCCGCTGATGACCTCGGTGATCGCACCGGACGGCTGTTCCCCGGAGGCGAGGAGCTCCAGGATGCGGCGCCGCACCGGATCCCCGAGTACGTCGAATGCGTGCACGTCCGTCACTACGGCAGCAGCGGCTTATATAAGCAAGGACTTAGATAGGCCGCCGATATCGACGCTTGTGAGGGAAATCTCCGTTTCCTCCCCCGGGCCCCTGAGCAGCCACGACGCACCCTGCGCGCGACTCACCCCATGGGAGGAGGGACATGCCGGGCATAGGGGTGGCTTCAGGGACGTTCCCTGACGCGGGCAGCAGTGCCCACGGCGTAGGACTGGAAGGGTCCGCCCACCACGGGCCGCGTTTCCGAAGGAGTGATGACCATGCGCCGCATCCGCGTCCAGCGACCGAAGAAGCCGGCGCCGTCGCGCCCTCCGATCGACCTGCGGACACCGTCCGGGAAGCCCCTCCCGTACTGACACCCACCCCCGACGCACACCGTGCACGTCCAGAAGGGTCGCCCGAGATGAGCGACACGTCCTACCGGCCGGGGAGCACCGTCCCGGCCTTCCGCCCGGTCTTCGCCTACGTGGTGAGGCGGCTGCGCTACCTCGCCGAGGGCTTCCGCCGCGTGGCCCTGGCGGGGTGACGGAGCCGGCGGACACCGCCGCGCCCCCGGGGCCCGGGGGCGCGGCGGGCCGCTGCGGGGTCCCCCGGACGGCCCACACGGAGCGCTGTTGCGCGTCGGCGCCGACCGGGTGACCCTTGACGTGATTCGGGTGCACCGGGACGCGAGGTGGCCATGGTCGAGCCAGCGGTGACGATCCGGCAGGACGGCGACGGTTACGTGGTCACCTGTCCGGGAACCGACGCGGTCGGGCGCGGGCCGACGGAGACCCAGGCGTGGACCGACTTCTGGGCCGCCCTGCACGCCGACTGGAAACCCCCGGAGGAACTCAGGGCGGGTCCCGGCGAGGACCACGTCAGAGGCCTGCGGGTCCTGCGGCTCTTCCGCTGACGCCGGTCAGCGCGCCCGGCCGGACCACACCGGCTCGACGCGCGCCCACTCCCGCTCCCACGTCCTCAGCCGCCCGCGCAGCACGAGGGCGCCCACGGCGTGGTGCACGCCCCAGGCCACGGCCGACCACAGCAGGAAGCACATGATGCCCAGCACCAGGCCCGCGCCCCGCGCTCCGGCCGTACTGCGGGGTTCCGGCGCCGGCGAGCCCCGGTCGTCCACCCAGATCCGTACCGGCTCGCCCGCCTCGACGGGCCGCCCCACCGGGACCCGTCCGGTGTGCGAACGGCCGTGCGGGTACTCCCAGCCGGCGCTCACCGGCGGTAACGACCGCATGCCGTGCTCATGGAAGACCGGCCCCGTCGAGGACAGCGCGGTGCCCTCCACGAGGTGCCGGTGGCCCCGTTCGGCCAGGGCCTGCGCGCGCTCCGCCCGGTGCACGGCGAACCCCGCGCACGCCGAGACGAGTACGGCGAGCACCATCAGCACGGAGGCGGCCAGCCGCGGAAGGGTGTGCGCGCACGGGCGGCACCGGGACGGCAGCACGGCAGGACAGGCGCAGAGCAACATGGGACCCCCCTCGGACGAGGCGCGCGGCCCGGTCTCGACCGGACTGCCGACATGCTGCACCCGCGGGGCCGCCGCCCGCCGGGAATTCGCCCCCCTGGCCGCCGACTAGTCGGCGACCGCGGGCGACGCCGCCCGCGGACCGGGGACCCGGTGCGCACGGCCCGCCGCCGGTGCCGGCCGGGACAGGACCACCACGCCCCGCCCCGCCGCCACCGCCCCCGCGAGGGCCGCCGCCAGGCCCACCGAGCCGCCCCGGAAACCCTCACCGAGCAGCAGGACGCCGACGCACCCCGCGACCAGGGGGTTCGCGAGCGTGACCGCAGCCAGCGCGACGCCCAGCCCACCCCGGTACGCCTCCTGCGACCACAGCATCCCCGCGATCGCCAGGACACCGGTGCAGCCGGCCGCCACCAGGAGCATCGGGTCGGCGAAGGCCGCTCCGAGCCCGCTCGCGGCCAGGTGCACCGCCAGGCCCTGGGTCAGGCACGAGGCGATCCCGAACGCCGCGCCCGCCGCCGTCGCGAAGCGCAGCGCGCGCACCACGGAACGGTCGGCCCCCCACGGCACCCGGGTCAGGGCCAGAGACGCCGCCGCCGTGATCGCGGCCAGCAGGACCAACTCGGCACCACCCAGTGCCCGTTCCGTACCGGGCGGCGCCGTGGACAGCAGAAGGGCCACCAGCCCCAGGACGGTCAGCCCGGCCCCGCCCCACTCGCGGGGCCGCACGCGGCGCCGGCCGAGGGCCGCGTGCAGCGGCAGCGCCAGTACGAGGGTCAGCGCGCCCAGTGCCTGGACCACGGTCAGCGACCCGTACCGCAGGGCGACCGCGTGCAGCCCCGCCCCCGCCGCCTGGAGCACCAGCGCCAGCGTCCACAGGCCGCCCGTCGGCTTCCGCCCGGCGGCGGCCGTACGTTCCTGGGCGACCGCCGCCGTCGCGTAGCAGACCGCCGACAGCAGGGCCGCCGCCAGGGACAGCACGCCGGGGTTCATGCGAGCACCCTCCGAACGGGCATGGGGCTCCTCCTGGTGTGCGGGGGTGGTGGCGCGGGCCCCCAGCACATCGTGTGCGCCGCCCCCGGGGCATCAGGGTCCACCCCGAGCCGCCCCCGAACCCTTGTCGGGGACGTCAGGCGCAGACCGCCCCCGCGGGCGGCAACTGGCCCCGCGTCAGGTAGCCGTCGACGGCGTCGTCGACGCAGCCGACCGACCTGAGGTAGGCGGTGTGGCCGTCGCCGTCGTAGGTGAGGAGCCGGCCCGAGGAGAGCAGGCGGGCCAGGGTCCGTGCTTCGGAGTAGGGGGTCGCCGGGTCGCGGGTGGTGCCGACGACCAGGATCGGTACGGCGCCGGACGCGGTGAGGGCACCGGCCGGCTGGTCCGCGGGGACCGGCCAGTGGGCGCAGGTCGACACCTGGTCCGCGAAGTACGTGCCGAAGCGGGGCGAGGCGCGGACGAACGCGGGGAACGCCGCACGTGCCTGTGCGGGCGTGGCCCGTGGTCCCAGGGTGCCGCTGAGGCAGCTGATCGCGACGTACGCGTCACCGCTGAAACCGGAGTCGCCGAAGGCCCCGCCGAGTTCCTGCACGGTGGTGGTGCCCCCGGAGCGCACCTCGCCGAGCGCGACGCGCAGTTTCTCCCACGCTGGCGCCATGAGCGCCGTGGTGACCGCGCTGATGAGGGCGTCGCCGTCGACCACGACGTCCTTGCCCTGCCGCAACGGGCTCCGGTCGAGGGTCTCGACCAGGGCGTCCAGGGTGCGGCCCGCCCCGTCCGCGGAGTGACCCACGGGGCAGGCCGGGCGGGCGGCGCAGTCGGCGGCGAAGGAGTCCCAGGCGATCTGGTAGCCCCGGGCCTGGCCCAGGAGGCTGTGGACGCCGTCGAGCGTGGGGTCGACGGCGCCGTCCAGCACCATGCGGCCCACGTGGGACGGGAAGAGGTCGGCGTAGCTCGCACCGAGGTAGGAGCCGTAGGAGAAGCCGAGGTAGTGCAGCCGCTCGTCGTCGAGCAGGGCGCGCACGAGTTCCATGTCCCGGGCCGAGTCGAGCGTGCCGACGTGCGGCAGCAGACGCCCCGCGCCGCGCTCGCACACGGCGGCGGTGTCGCGTGCCGCCTCGTCGGCCGCGGCGAAGTCCGGCGCGTCGGCGCCGGGCAGGCTCCGCACCCCCAGGCGGGTGCCGGCCGTGCCGGTACCGCAGTGCACCGGGGTGCTGTCGCCGACCCCGCGCGGGTCGACCGCGACCAGGTCGTAGGCGGCCCGTACGGCCGGTGAGAAGGTTCCGGCGTAGGACCAGAGCGAGGTGATCGCGGGTTCGCCGGGGCCGCCGGGGTTGAACAGCAGCGACCCGATGCGCTGGGCGGCGGTCCCGGTGGACCGCTTGCGGGTGGCGGACAGCCGGATGTCGCCCGCCGACGGACGCGTGTAGTCCAGCGGGGCCCGCAAGGTGGCGCACTCGAACGACGGCTCGTCCGCGCAGGGTTTCCAGCCGAGCTTCTGCCGGTAGTAGCCGGCCAGTGCGGGAGGAACGGTCGCCGCGGCGGCGGCGCCCGGCGGCCCCGCGGGGCCTTGCCCCGCGCTCCGCCCCGGCGGACCGGCCGTGCAGGCGGTCACCAGGAGTGCGCAGGCCCAGAGCGCGATGAGCGCCGCGTGGTGGAGCCCGCGCCGGGGTCCGGGGGATATGGGGCCGGTCGTCCGGGCTGCCTTCATCGCCACGTCTCTCCTTCACCTTCCGGTGCGTGATCAGTGCACCACGCAGCGTGTCCGGGGGAGCGTTCGCGTACGCCGGTGGAGTGAACCGCGGCGGGCGGGCCCGGGCCGTGACGGGGCGAGAACGTACGGCCGGCCGGCGGCGGACAGCAGCCCGCCCCGGGCCCGTGTGCGGGGCCCGGGGCGGAGTGCCGTGCTGTCGCGCGCGGGGGTTGCGGGGCGGTCAGGCCTCGCCGCCCTGCGTGCGACGCCGGCGCAGGAGGAACACGCCGCCCGCCGCCGCGGCGGCGAGGAGGGAGGCGCCGGTGAGGCTCTCGGCGGTGTTCATGCCGGTCGAACCGCCGAAGCCGGTGTCGGGCGCGCCGCCGTTGTTGTCGTTGTCGTTGTCATTGCCGTAGTCGTTGTCGTTGTCACGGTCGTTGTCACGGTCGTGGCCGTGGTGACGCTTCTTGTAGCACTTGCGGTCGTGGTCGCGGCCCCGGTCGCCGCCGCGGTCACCGTAGCCACCCCGGTCGCCGTAACCGCCGCGGCCGTTGTCGTCGCCGCCGCGGTCGTCACCCCGGCCGCCGTGGCCGCCCCGGCCGTGCCCGCCCCACGAGCACTTGTCGCGGTCGTGGCCACGGCCGTAGTTGCCGTAGTCGTCCTCGTAGTCGTCCCCGTACTCGTCGTCGTTGTCGTTGCCGTTGTCGTAGTCGTTGTTGTTGTTATTGGTGTTGTTGTTCGTGTTCGTGTTGGTGCCGTTGTTGTCCGTGGTGGTTCCGCCGTCGCGGTCACCCTCCGTGCTGGTCGTAGCCGGAACGGTGAGGGTGCCGACGCTGCCCTGGTCGGACTTCGGGCCGATCATGCAGCTGACGGTGATGGTGTACGTGTTGGCCGGCGCGTCCTCGGGGATCGTGAACGTGCCGGTCAGGGGGCCGCCCGGGGTCGTCGCGCTGAGGGACAGGGCGTTGCGCAGCAGGCCGGACGGGAAGGCGTTGGCGTTCACCATCGCGCCGGGCGCCTGGCAAACCTCCGAATTGGCGGTGACGGTGACGGAGCGTCCGTTCTGGGCGACGTTGACGTCGACCACGGCGAAGGCCTGCGAGTTCGGAAGGATGACGGCCGCAGCGGTCATCGTCGCCATCGCCAGGATGCGAGCACCACGCATGGAGCTGAACCTCCTTGTGGACGGGGCAGGCGGGATGTGGCCCCCGGCACGACTGCCAGCGCGTCCTCGAGACCTATATGGCGATCATCCGCAGCCGCTCCGCACCCTGAGACCGGCGGAGGGGTAGGGCCGAATGGGGTGGGGCCGTGCCGCCGCCCGGGAAGTCTCTGCAGGTCAGGGGTGGTGTGGTGGCCCGAATAAGAAAAATGTGAAGAGATGTCCAACTGGGTGACGAAGCATCAGCTAATCTTGCGTCAGCAGGGCAGCGAAACTTCGGGACATCCGAGGCCGCCCAGGCTGACGGTCCGTCAGCATGCTTTGTCGTGCCTTGACATGGCTGTGGGGCGAGACCCGATCGAGTTCGGACGGTGCGTCAGACCCCGTGTGCGGACGTGGGATTGGGCCGCCCCTGATCAGAACCGGATGCGGGCCGCGACAGGCAGGTGGTCACTCCCGGTCGCGGGCAGGGTCCGTACGTCCGAGACCGTCGCGGACCGCGCCAGGACCTGGTCGATCCTGGCCAGCGGGAACCGCCCCGGCCAGCTGAACGCCAGCCCCGACTCCGGAGAGTCCAGCCGCGAGGTGAGCGGGGCGAGCCCGCGGTCCTCGACGGTGCCGTTGAGGTCGCCGAGCAGGACCACCCGGTCCAGCCGCTCGGCCGCGATCTCGGCGCCGAGGAGGGCCGCGCTCTCGTCCCGCCTGCCGGAGCCGAACCCGGACGGGCCGAGGCGGAGCGAGGGCAGGTGGGCCACGTACACGGCGACGTCCCCCCGCGGCATCCGGGCGGTCGCCCGCAGGCCCCGGTCCCAGTCCTTGCCGAGGTCCGCGGGCCGGATGTCGATCCTGCGCCCGTCCACCAGGGGATACCGGGACCACAGCCCGACCGTGCCGAAGCGCACGTGATGGGGGTACGCCGCGTCCAGGGCGGCGCCGAAGTCCGGCAGCAGGGACGGCGTCAGCTCCTGGAGGGCGATCAAGTCCGGTTCGGCCGTGATCAGTTGCTCGGCGGTACCCGCCGGATCCGCGTTCTCGTCACTGACGTTGTGCTGCACCGCGACGAGGTCGTACCCGGCCCCGCCGCGCGGGCCCAGTGGATCACCGAAGACCGCGAGCCAGGCCGCCAGCGGTACCAGGAGCGTGCACAGGGCGACTGCCGAGCGCCGCAACAGGGCCGCGCACAGCAGCAACGGGACGCCCAGCCCCAGCCACGGCAGGAACGTCTCCAGCAGGCTCCCCCACCGGCCGGGGCCGTTCGGCACCGAGGCGTGGCACACGAGCAGCAGCGCCAGCAGGAGGGGAAGCGCCACCAGGAGCCCGTCCCATCGCCGCGGGCCGCGCCACCCGCGGGCGTCCCCTGCCGCGTCCATCCGCCCGTGATCGGCCCGCCCGTGAACCGTCCGCCTCAGTGATCGCACGCAGCAACGACGCCGGGCCGCGTGATCCGGTTCCCGTGGACCCCGTGACGGGGCCGGCACGCCCCCGCTACGCGGTCTCCCTCTCGTCCTCCACGACCCGGAACTCCGCCGGCCCCAGCGTGAGCACGCCGTCGCTCAGCGGCGTGCACCGCACCCCGCCCTTGCCGCGCAGCGCGCGCTGGGCCCCCGGACCGATGACGGCGTCCATCCAGGCGCAGGGCCGGGCGGGGCGCCGCACCGCGAACAGGACGGGCCCCGCGCCGGTGTCCAGGGACACGGTCGTGCCCACGTACGCGTCGATGTCGACGCCCCGGAGCAGCACGTTGCGGCGGGTGTGCCGCAGGTCGGTCTCCGGAGCGATGTCCAGCGGCAGGCTCTCCGCCGCCATGAGCGTGACGGCGGCGTTCCGATGGGCCGGCCGCGCGTAGTAGCGGTCGCCCACGAGCCCGAGCCCGCTCCGCACCTCGGCGCTCCGCACGAGCTCGCCGTCCGGCGCCGCCGACGGCCCCTCCGACGGCCGCCCCGTGTACCGGTGCGCGGGCGACACCAGCAATTGCACGACTTCGACCTGCTGAGACATGCGGCCAGCCTAATTCGCCGCCCGCCGTGCCCGGTGCGGGCGTCTCAGGGCTTTCCGAGGCGACGCCGGTCCCACTCCGTCCGGGACATCGCGATGGGGCGGGGGAGCGGCGCGCCGTCGACGTACAGGTCCACGTGCTCGTTGTAGAACGCGACCATCCCCGCGACGGGGGCGCACGCCGCCGTGGGGAAGTCGTACGCCCAGGCGATGTCCTTGTGGGTGGCGACGTCCCCGTCGAACGACCAGTAGCCGCTCGTCGTGCCCTTGTACGGGCAGCGCGTGACCGTGTCGGAGGGACGCAGCCGGGTCCAGTCGACGTGCACGCGCTCGACGTAGTAGCGGGTCGGCAGGCCGGTCTCGAACAGGGTCACCGCATGCGGCGCGTCGGCGAGGACGGTGCCGTCGACCTCCACACGCACGCTGCTGGAGGAGCGCAGGGCGTCCACGCGGGTGTAGGGGCTGCGCGGGTGGACGAAGACCTGCTCGTCCTCCTCGTACCAGGCGTCGAGTGCCTCCCAGCGGAAGCGCGCGGTCCCCAGCAGCCGGTCCGGTGAGCCCTCGTCCCAGACCCAGGCCGCGCCCTCGCGGACCTCGGAGCCGACGCGCAGCGAGTGGCGGCGTGCCGGGCCGGGGCCCAGCCGGCCGGCCCGGCCGTCGTCGGTGAGCACCCCCTCGGTCAGGTCCTCGACCGGGATGCTGTACTGCGGGTAGCCGGGCCACTCCCACACGTACACGGCACGCCGGGTGTCGAGGACGGTACGGCCCCCGACCAGCGCCCGGATGCGCCGTGGGACGGGTTCGACGTGGCCGACCGGGACGATCAGACCCGGATGGTTCACGTTCTCGTCCGCCATCGGTGATCACCTCGGTCCGTTCACGGATTCCGTACGCCCAGCTTCTCCGGCGGCCGCGTGATCGGCCACCCCGGCGGTGCCCGGGGCACGCCGCCGTCTCAGCCGAACACCACCGACCACGGCCGCGGCGGCCCGTCCGGCGCCGCCGCCGCGCCTGCGCTGCGCTCCTCGGCCACCGCACCGTGCCGCGCCAGCACGCGCGCGGCGAGCGCCGCGAAGCGCGGGGCCGCGGGGTGCGCGGAGGGGCCCGCGGGCCAGGCGCCGCCGATCCGGCGGGCGAGGGGGCGTCCGGACAGCGGCCGCCAGGCCACGCGTGGCTCCCTGCGGGCGGCGGCGCCCTGGTCGAAGGCGATGCCGCCACCCGCCGCGACGAGGGCGAGCAGGAACTCCGGGCTCGAGGCGTGCCGGACGCGACCGGGGACGAAGCCCGCCGCGCGGCAGCCCTCCAGCAGCCGGTCGTACCAGCCGGGAGCCTCCTCGCGCGGGAACACCACGAGGTCCTGGCCGGACAGATCGGCGAGGGACACCTGCGGACCGCGGGCCACCGGCGAGGCACGGGGGAGGACGACTCCCAGGTCGAAGGCGACCTCCGGGCCGAGCCGCAGTCCGGCCGCCTCCACCGGGCGGTGGACGAGGCCGACGTCGAGGCCGCCCGCACCGAGGAGCCGCAGCTGCTCCGCGGTGGTCGCCTCCCGCAGATCGACCGCCAGACCCGGGGCGTGCTCCGTGCACGCGGCGAGCAGCGCGGAGACCACCGCCGCCGTGGTGCCGGTGGGCACGGCCGCCCGCAGCGTGCCCAGGCCCCCGTCGGCGGCACGCCGCGCCAGGGCCCGCAGGCGGTCCTCACGGGCCAGGAGTTCCCTCGCCTCCTCCAGCAGCAGCGCCCCCGCCGAGGTCAGCGCGGTACGGCGTCGCGACCGGTCGAACAGCTCCGCGCCGAGTTCCCGCTCCAGCGCGCGCACCGCCTGGCTGACCGGCGGCTGTGCCGTGCCCAGCCGGTCGGCGGCGCGGCCGAAGTGCAGTTCCTCCGCGACGGCGACGAAGATACGCAGGTGGCGCAAGAGATCCACGATCAAGGACCCTACGCGAGGAGGCTGTTGATGGTCGAGGAGGACATCCGGGAGGTGTTCGCGGCGGCGGGCGCCGAAGGGGTGCTGCACGCCGTACCGGTCGGTGCGGGGGCCGGCGACACGGCCGAGGTCGCCGTCGGCGCGGACGAGCCCGTCGTCCTCGCGTCGGTCGTGAAGATCCTCGTGGTGCTGGAGTTCGCCCGCCAGGTGGCCGCCGGCCAGCTCGACCCCCGTGAGCGCGTACGGGTCACCGCGGCCGACCGGCTCGGCGGCTGGGGCACGGCGGGATGCGCCGACGACGTCGAGCTCTCGCTCCGCGATCTCGCCCACTTCGCGATGTCGGTCAGCGACAACACCGCGGCGGACCTGCTGCTGGCCCGGATCGGACTGGACACCGTACGGCTCCTCACCGAGGAGCTCGGACTCACCGGCATCCGGCTCGTGGGCGGTCCCCGGGACGTGCTGGAGTCGATGCTCGCCGACGTCGGGGCCGGCACCGAGGCGGAGTTCGCGGCCCGTTGGCCCGCCCTGCCGGAGGACCGGAAGCGACGGCTGGCGGTCCTGGACCCCACGCGGACCAACGCCGGCACGCCCCGGGAGATCACCCGGCTGCTCGGGCTCGTCTGGCGGGACGAGGCCGGCCCGCCGCAGGCCTGCGCCTGGGTCCGGGAGCTGATGGGCCGGCAGGTCTTCCGGCACCGGATGGTCTCCGGCTTCCCCGGCGAGGTGACGGTGGCCGCCAAGACCGGCACGCTGCCCGGTCTGCACCTGGAGGCGGGGGTCGTCGGCCACCCGGACGGCGGGCGCTACGCGGTCGCCGTCTTCGCCCGCACCCGCGAACTGACCGCGGTGCGCCCCGCGGTGGACTCCGCGATCGGCGCCGCCGCCCGGATCGCGGTGGACTTCCTGCGGGCCGAACGCCGTTGACCAGCACTCATAGCGGATCGCGTATCAGGCGTGCGGAATTCAGGTCTTGGACGCGGGCGACTCGGCCTTGATCTCCTGAGGCCATGAGCGACGACAGGGACGTACGAGACGTGAAGAGGTTCGGACGGCGCACGATGCTGCGGGGCGCCGCACTGTCCGCGGCCACCCCGCTGCTGCCGGGCACGGTGCCCACGGCGGCAGCGGCGGCACCCGCGGCCCGGCGCGGGGCCCCGGACGCCGGCGCGGCGACCTTCCGCTGGCTGGGCACCGCGGGCTGGCGCATCGACGTCTCCGGCCGGACCGTGCTCTTCGACCCTTACGTCACACGGTTCCCCACGGGGCTCTTCACCGGGGCCTTCGACCCCGCCACCCGGCTGCGGACCGACGAGACCGCGGTCCGGGAGCGCGTCGGCCACCCCGAACTCGTCCTCGTCAGCCACTCGCACTGGGACCACCTCGCCGACGTGCCGTACATCGCCGCCTCCACCGGCGCCCGGGTCGTCGGCACGGAGACCACGTACCACCTGCTGGTCGCGCTCGGCGTCGACCCGGCGCGGATCTCGGTGGTGAAGGGCGGGGAAGTGCTGGACTTCGACGGCATCGTGGTGGAGGTCGTCGCGAGCCTGCACAGCCGCAACAAGGGGTACTCCTACTTCGCCCCCGGCAGGCACGCCGCACCGCCACAGGCCCGTCCGGAGACCATCGCCGACCTCCCCGAGGGCGACACCCTCGCCTACCAGGTCACGGCAGGTGCCGAGGGGCCCTCGGCGTTCCTGATGGGCGCCAGTGACTTCAGCGAGCGCGCGGCCCGGGGACTCCGCCCGGACCTGGCCATGGTCGCCGTACCGACCAGCGCCTCGACGCACCGGTACGTCCCCCGGTTGCTGCGGGCGCTCGGCGACCCCGGTGTCGTCGTGCCCGTGCACTGGGACGACTTCGAGCGGCCGCTGGACCTGGAGCCGAGGCGCGACCCGTCGGCGGACGTCGAGGCCTTCACCGCGCAGGTCCGCCGCGAGTCGCCCGCGACGCGCGTCGTCGTCCCCGACTACCGCACCCTCTACGGCGCGGACATGCGGCCGGTCCCCTGACGGCCGGTTCCCGGACCGCGCGGGGCCGGTCAGGCCCCCACGGTGCCGTCGACACCCTCGCGGAGGAAGTCCGCGTGCCCGTTGTGACGGCCGTACTCCAGGAGCACGTGCACCATGACCATCCGCAGGGAGATGTCTTCGCCCCAGCGCGGCTGGTGCCCGGTCAGGTCCAGTGACCCGGCCGCCTCCTCGATCCGCCGGGAGTTCTCCACCTCGGCCTCCCAGGCCGTGAAGGCCTCGGCGCGGGTGGACGCGCCCGCGTCGTAGGCCGCCTGGAAGTCGATCCTGTCGGACCAGACCATGGGCGCGTCGTTGTCCTCGAACACCCGGCGGAACCAGGCGCGTTCCACCTCCGCCATGTGCCGGACGAGCCCGAGCAGCGAGAGCGTGGACGGAGGCATCGACTGCTGCCGCAGCTCCTCGTCCGTCAGCCCCCGGCACTTCATGGCCAGCGTGGCCCGGTGGTAGTCGAGGAACGCCCGGAGCGTCTCGCGCTCCCCGCCGAGCAGCGGCGGGCCCACGCGGTCGTCGTCGGTCACTGGATGCTCACTTCCTGCGGAGCGGTACGATTGAAGAGTTCTTCAATTCGCGAATCCTTACAGAAGGTACGGGTGGTCTGGGTGCAGGTTCCGCTCTACCAGGCCAAGGCGGAGTTCTTCCGCATGCTCGGGCACCCCGTGCGCATCCGTGTCCTGGAACTCCTGCAGGACGGGCCCAAGCCGGTGCGGGACCTCCTCAACGCCATGGAGATCGAGCCCTCCAGCCTCTCCCAGCAGCTCGCCGTACTGCGCCGCTCCGGCATCGTGACCGCCACGCGCACCGGCTCCACCGTGGTGTACGAGCTGGCGGGCGGCGACGTGGCGGAACTGCTCCGGGCGGCCCGCAGGATCCTCACGGAGCTGCTGACCGGGCAGCAGGACCTGCTGGCCGAGCTGAAGCAGACCGAGGAAGGCTCCGCCGTCCGTACCCCCGGCCCGCCCAGGACGACCGGTGACGCCGCGTGAGCGCCGGGACCGGCTCCGGTAGGGACACGGGCGGCGAGAAGTACAAGCAGCGGGCGGTGCTGCTGCGCGTCCTCGTCTACGTCTTCGTCACCCACTTCATCGCCGGCTTCATCACCCTGCTGTTCTACCTGGGGAAGCACGCTCCCAAGTGAGGGGCCCACGGGTTCACGCCGTGCGCAGCGGCAGGGTGACCCATATGCCCTTGCCACCGGTGCCGGGGTCGGGGAGCACCGTGGCCGTGCCCCCGCATTCGGCGGTGACCTCGGTGACCATGGCCAGTCCGCCGCCGGTCGCGGCGGCCCGGAGCAGGTCCGGCCGGTGGGGATGCAGGTCGTACACGGCGAGGGCGAGCACCCCGCCGCCCGTCGCGTAGACGACGTCCAGGCTGGGGGAGACCCCGGCGGCGTGCCGGACGCTGTTCGCGACCAGTTCGCCGAGGATCAGCAGGGCCCGGCCCAGCACGGTGTCGCCCGGGCCGACGCCCCAGGAGGTGTAGACGTACTCGCCCGTCCTGCGGGCCACGGTGACGGACAGGGGCGCCGTCGGGAGGGTCAGCACGTGGCGGCGCTGCAGCATGGCGCGAGCGGTCACCGGGTGCCGGGCCGGCCGTCGTCACCGGTACGGGCACCCGCGCCCCCGGGGCCGCCGAGCCGGTGCCCCTGGAGCGTGAGGGGGTGGATCCGCAGCAGCGTGTCGTGCGGACCGTGGACCCAGCCGGTGAGCGTGCGCCGGTGGTGGGCGGCCTCGTGGGCGTCGGCGAGGTCCTGGGCGGGTCCGGTGGCCGTGACCGACCAGCCGGTGCCCGAGGTCCGGTGGAACCGGTCGCAGTGGTAGGTCACGTCGCCGCCCCGCGTGACCGCGGTGAGCGGGACGGGTGCGCGGACGACGAGCGCGCCGTACTCCAGGACGTGGACGGCGGGGCGGACGACCACCGTGCCGCGCAGCGGGTACACCAGGCGGCCGCTGCCGGCGCCTTCCAGCAGCCACAGCACCTCCGCCCCGGTCAGGTCGGTCATGCGGTACGCGGGGCTCATCCGGCGGCCTCCCCCCGCAGCACACCGGCCCGGTGCAACCGGGCGCGGGCCGCGCGGACGGCCTCCGGGGCCGTGGCGTGCACCAGGTCCGCGTCCCGCACGTCCAGCACGCCCAGCGCGTCCAGCGCGTGCCGCTGCCCGGGCCGGAGACCGGACGCCAGCACCGTGATGCCGCGGCGGTTCAGCCGGTCGATGGCGTCCTTGAGGACCAGGGCGCCGGTGGCGTCGATGTGGGTGACGCGGGAGAGCCGCAGGATGACCACCGACACGTCGGCGACCTCGGTGAGTTCGAGCAGGGAACGGTGGGCGGCGGCGAAGAACAGGGGCCCGTCGATGCGGAAGGCCGCGATGTGCTCGGCGAGCAGGGCGTGTTCCCCGGCGCCGTGCCCCTCCGGCGGACCCTCGTGCAGCGGCACCCGATCCAGCCGGACCTGCCGCGCCACGGCGCGCAGCGCCAGGGCCCCGGCCACCACCAGCCCGATGACGACCGCGTACGTCAGGTCCAGGGCCAGCGTCGCGGCCGCGGTCAGCAGCAGGACCGCGCCGTCGGCGCGGGTCGCCCGGGCCGTCGCCCGCAGCGATCCGACCTCGACCATCCGGATCGCGGTGGCGAGCAGCACCCCTGCGAGCGCCGCGAGCGGGATGCTCCCCACCAGCGGAGCGGCGACGAAGACGATCACCGCCAGGACGGCGGCGTGGGTGAGCGCAGCCAGCCGCGAGCCCGCTCCGGTACGGACGTTGACGGCGGTGCGGGCGATCGCCGCCGTGGCCGGCACCCCGCCGAACAGCGGGACGACCAGGTTCGCCAGGCCCTGGCCGAACAATTCCCGGTCCGGGTCGTGGCGCTGTCCGCGCGTCATGCCGTCCGCGACGGTCGCCGACAGCAGCGACTCCAGGGCGGCCAAGGCCGCGACCGCCAGGGCAGGCGTCAGCAGCGAGGGGAGCGCGGCCGGGTCGAGGAACCCCAGGGAAGGCGCGGGCAGTCCGGACGGCAGGTGCCCGATGCGCGCCACGGGAAGGTCTGCGGCCTCGGCGGCGATCGTGACCACGACGACGGCCGGCAACGAGAACGGCACGCGCGGGCGCCACCGGGCACCCGCCAAGATGGCGCCGGCCACCGCCGCCGAGAGCGCGAGGGGCGCCCAGTGGGGGTGGGCCAGGAACTCGCGTACGGCCCGCAGGGCCACGGCCGCGGCCTTCTCGCCGTCCGGCGTGGGCACCCCAAGGGCCGCGGGCACCTGCTGCAGTCCGATCACACATGCGATCCCGAGGGTGAAGCCCTCCACCACGGGCGCCGGCACGTAGCGCATGTACCGGCCGGCGCGCAGCAGGGCCAGCCCGATGAGCAGCGCACCGGCCATCAGAGCCACGGTCAGGACCCCGCCGGGCCCGTACCGGGCGACGATGGGGACCAGCACCACGGTCATGGCCCCGGTCGGCCCGGAGACCTGCACGTCCGATCCGCCGAACAGGGCCGCCACCGCCCCCGCCACCACGGCCGTGGCCAGTCCGGCCTCCGCCCCGAGCCCTGAGGAGACTCCGAACGCCAGCGCGAGCGGCAGGGCCACCACCGCCACGGTCAATCCGGCGAGCAGGTCGCGACGGGGCTGCCGCCGCATCGCCGTCAGATCGCCCCGCGCGGGCAGCAACGCGCGTACGGGGCCCCACATCCGCCCTGCCAGCCAAGTCACCGTGCGAAGACACCGGCCCCGTCGTCCCTCGCCCCGGCCGGTTGCCGGGGACGGCCCGCTGCCGTGCCCCGCGCTTCCCGTGACGGCACAGCGGGATCATCATGTAGCGAATTGAAGATTTTTGCAATTTGTGGATCCGATAGGTTGCCGGGCCCTCCGGCGGGGGACGGGCGGGGGCGTAAACCCTGACCGGCGCGGTATCATAACGGTCGTTACAGATCGCCGGGCAGGAGGCCACCATGGCGGGAGGACGACCGCGGGCCTTCGACGTCGACGAGGTGCTGGACCGGGCGCTCGAGGTGTTCTGGCGACAGGGCTACGAGGGCACCGGGATCTCGGACCTGACCCGGGCCATGGGCATCAACCCGCCGAGCCTGTACGGCGCCTTCGGCAACAAGGAGGAGCTGTTCAAGCGGGTCCTCGACCACTACGCCGACGGCCCTGCCCGCTACATCCGCGAGGCGTTCGCCGAACCCGGCGCGCGCCGCGTCGTCGAGCGGCTGCTGCACGGCGCCGCGGACGCCACGACCCGGCCCGACTGTCCTCCTGGCTGCCTCACCGTGCAGGGAGGCCTCGCCGCGTCGCCCGGGTCGGAGAGCGTGCGCGCCGAGCTCACCGCGCGCCGGGCGTCCGGCGAGGCGGCGCTCCGGCTGCGCTTGGAGAAGGCGCGGGCGGACGGGGAACTGCCCGCCGACGCCGATCCGGCCGATCTCGCCCGCTACTTCATCGCGGTGTACCAGGGCGTCGCCGTGCAGGCCGCGGGCGGCGCGACCCGCGAGGAGCTGCACCGGGTCGTCGATCTCGCGTTGGGCGCCTGGCCCGCGGAGCCGGCGGCCGGCTGACCATCGCCGAAGGGCAGGTCCGCGGGCGTGACCGCCAACGGCCGGCTGACCAGGCCCGTGGTCATCCGGCGCTGTCCGGGCGACCTGCGGGGGCCCGGACAGCGTCGAGTCCCGACGTGCGGTCGAGGACGGCAGGCTCCTCCGGCTGCGCCCCTCCCCGCCGAACGCCGGCTGTCCCGTCGGCCACGGCATCGGTCCCGCCCTGCGGCCCGTGCACGGCGGACTCCACCAGGGCGTCGTGCACGAACCCGCGTCCACCACCATCGCCGACGTGCTCCGCCACACGCTCGCCCGGCGGCGCCGACCAGCCCCATGGTTCAGCGGGCGAGGGCGGCGAGTTCCCGCCACTGCGCCAGCGGGAGTGCGGAGTCCGCGGTGATGACGTGGAGGCAGACGTGATCGGCGCCGGCCTGGTGGTGGGCGCGGACGCGGGCGCCGATGGCCTCGGTGTCGCCCCAGGCCACGACGGCGTCGATGAGCCGGTCGCTGCCGCCTCCGGCCAGGTCGTCCTCGGTGAAGCCCTGGCGGAGCAGGCTGCGGGCGTAGTGGTCCATCGCGAGGAACGCCCCGAGGAAGTCCCGGGCGGCGGCACGGGCCCTGGCAGGGTCGCGCTCCGGCACGACCGCCTGATAGGGCGCCAGGAGGGGGCCGGGTCCGAGCAGTTCCCTGGCCGCCGCCGAGTGCTCGGGGGTGACCATGAACGGGTGCACACCCGCGGTGCGTCGTCCCGCGAGCCGGACCATCTTCGGGCCCAGAGCGGCCATGACGCGCTCCCCGGCCGGTACGGGGGCCGGGGCTCCGTCGAGCTCGTCCAGGTAGGCGTCCATGTCCGACAGGGGCCGGTAGGGGCGCCCCGCGCCGCGTGCGGCTGCCGCGTCGCTGACGCCGAGGCCGAGGAGGAGCCGGCGGTCGTACCGCTGCTGCAGCCGCGCGTGTCCTGCCGCCATCTCCGCCGCCCGGTGGCGCCAGATGCTGAGCACTCCGACCGCGACGCGCGCGGTGCGGGTGGCGCGGAGCAGCCGTTCGGAGTCGCCGAGGATGTCGCCGCCGCCGAGGGCGGGGATCCACAAGGCACCCCAGCCCATCGTGTCGAGTTCGGCTGCGGCGTCCTCGATCGCTCCCGGATCGGCCGTGCGCAGCTCGATGCTCCAGATACCTGTCCGTCCCATGTCCATCGCGTGTGTCCCGTCCGTGCTGGTGGTTCCGGTGCGTACGGCTGTCACCGAGGCCTCCCCGCCGTGGACGGGGAGGCCTCGGCAGGGGTCAGACCTGGTTGGTGCCGCCGTCGACGAAGAGTTCGATGCCGGTGATGAAGGTGCTCTCGTCGGAGGCGAGGAAGAGGGCCGCGGCGGCGACCTCCTCGGGCCGGCCCATCCGGCCGAGCGGGATCTGGCCTTCGAGGTAGTTCTTGAGCTGCGCCCTCTGCTCCGCGTCCGCCGCGAGGCCGTCGATGCCGGGTGTGTCGATCGTGCCGGGGCTGATGGAGTTGACCCGGATCGAGCGGCCCCTGAGCTCGTTGGCCCAGGTCCTGGCGAAGGAGCGCACCGCCGCCTTGGACGCCCCGTAGACGCCGAAGGCCTCGTTGCCGACCGAGCCCGCGGTGGAGCCGGTCAGGATGACCGAGGCGCCGTCGTTGAGCAGCGGCAACGCCTTCTGCACGGTGAAGAGCAGGCCCTTGACGTTGGTCGCGAAGATCTCGTCGAAGTGCTGCTCGGTGACCTGCTCCAGGGTGGAGAAGCTGCCGCCGCCCGCGTTGGCGAAGATCACGTCGATGCGCCGCCCCTGCTCGGCGACGGCGGCGTAGAGCCGGTCGAGACCGGCCAGGTCGGAGACGTCGCTGTGGACACCGGTGGCACGGGAGCCGATCTCCGCCACGGCGGCGTCGAGCGCGTCCTTGCGGCGGCCGGTGACGAACACGTGCGCGCCCTCGGCGGCGAACCGCCGCGCGGTGGCCAGGCCGATGCCGCTGGTGCCGCCCGTGACGATGGCGGTCCTGCCGTCAAGCTGTCCCATGGTGTTGCTCCGATCGCGATGAGTGATCGCCACAGCCTCCGGTGTAACAAGATCTGTTACGTATTGCCGCAGGGGATGCCCTCCCGGTGTTCGCTGCGCCCACGTTCGGGGTGCCGCGAGGAGGGGTGGCGGGTTGGCGAGTTATGTAGTGGTCGATACGAAACTAGGTCGACCTGCGGGGAGTGTCAAGCGCCCCCTTCTGGCGATATGGACCGCACAGCGGGGCAGAGGACGAGCGGGCTCACACCTGCTGCTGGCCGCCGTCGACGAAGAGCTCCACCCCGGTGACGAAGGTGCTCTCGTCGGAGGCCAGGAAGGCGACCACGTCGGCGACCTCCTCGGGCCGTCCCATGCGGCCGAGCGGCACCGTGCCGACCAGGGTGTCCAGCAGGCGGCGGTTCTGCTCGGGGTCGGGGGCCAGGCTGTTGACCCCCGGGGTCTCGACCGGTCCCGGGCTCAGGGTGTTCACCCGGATGGCGCGGCCCTTGAGCTCGTTGGCCCAGGTCCTGGCGAAGGAGCGCACGGCGGCCTTGGAGGCGCTGTAGACGGTGAACCCCTCCGCCCCACCGCTGCCCGCCGTCGAGCCGGTGAGGATGACCGAGGCGCCGTCGTTGAGGAGCGGCAGCGCCTTCTGGACGGTGAAGAGCACGCCCTTCACGTTCGCCCCGAAGGTGTCGTCGAAGTCCTGCTCCGTCACGTCCTCCAGGCGGGCCAGCCTGCCGCCGCCCGCGTTGGCGAAGAGGACGTCGATGCGCCGCCCCGCGGCCTCGACCTGGGCGAACAGCCGGTCCAGGTCGGCGGGGACGGCGACGTCACCGCGCACACCGGTGGCCCTTCCCGGGCCGATCGCGGC
Source organism: Streptomyces sp. NPDC001902 (assembly GCF_042891295.1). Taxonomy (NCBI): domain Bacteria; kingdom Bacillati; phylum Actinomycetota; class Actinomycetes; order Kitasatosporales; family Streptomycetaceae; genus Streptomyces; species Streptomyces sp. NPDC001902. The sequence continues at coordinate 93,461 of NZ_JBIATA010000027.1, forward strand.
GACCGCGCCGCGCAGCTCCGGCTCCCGGCGGCCGGTGAGGAAGACGTGCGCGCCCTCCGCGGCAAGGCGCGCGGCTGCGGCCAGCCCGATGCCGCTGGTCCCACCGGTGACCACCGCGGTCTTCCCGTCGAAACGCCCCATCGCCGGCCTCCAGCGTCGCTCGTGAGCAGTATCCGGCGGCCCGGCCGCCGTCGCACGGCGGGTGCGGGCGCCCGGGTGCCGGCGCCCGGGGGAGTCCGCGGGGCGTACGCGACGAGCGTGTCAGGGCCGTACGAAGCGGCCGTTCCTCCGGAACCGGGACCACACCGGGCACTTCGGCGCCCTCTGCCCGCCCTCCGGCTTCGCATCTGTGCAACTGCGCGTACTCCCCCCGGTTTTCGTCTTGTCACCCGGGTGTGATCACCACGAGGGTGCAGGGCGAGCCGCGGGCGCGAAGGTGCGCCGTGCATCCGATGTCCCACTACCGAGCCCGGGTCACTCCGGGCTGCCGGAGGCATTCGTCCATGTCAACACGCATACGGCCCAGACCGGTTCACCGATCCGGCCGCACCGGCCTGTCCGTCCTGCTCGCCGCCGCCGTCGCCCTGGGCGTCACCGGCCTGACCGGCCCCGCCCACGCCGCCGACCCCACCACCGGCACCGGCACCGGGGCGGTGCCCGCGCCGCAGCCGGCCACCGACACCCCCGCCCTCGTCGACGGCCTCACCGACGCGGCCGACGCCTCCGTGCCCGCCGCCACCGCCGCCCGCGCCCACCTGGCCGGCCACCGGGACCGCTACCGCATCCCCGCCCCCGACCGCGACCTGACCACCGACGCCGTCACCACCGACGCCGACGGCACCGAGACCGTCCGCCTGAACCAGAAGTACCGCGGCATCCCCGTCCTGGGCGCCCAGTACGTCGTCCGCATGAACCACAAGGACGGCCAGCGCACCGTCACCGGCACCTCCGGCTCCTACTTCACCGCCCTCGACCTCGACACCACGCGCCCCATCCTTCCGGCCCCCACCGCCGTGCAGGGCGCGGTGCGTCAGGTGCGCGCGGAGCTGGCGAAGGGCGGATACCGTCCCGCGCACGCCAAGAGCGCCAAGGACGACCTGACCGGCACCGACCGCGGGCTGACCGTGCTGCCCACCGGCAAGGGCGTGCTCGCCCGCCACGTCACCGTGCGCGGCACCGACCCGGCCACCGGCGCCCCGGTGGTCCAGGAGGTCTACGTCGACGCCGCCACCGGCGTCGCGGTCTTCGAGTACGGCGGCCTGCCCACGTTCGCCCCGACCGGCTCCGCCGGCGGCGCCACGCACCGCAGCGGCACGTCCATGCGCAGCGGCACCGCGATGCGGGGCGGCGCGCCCGCGGCCGCGACCGGGTCGACGGGCGTCACCGGCAGCGGCATCCTGCTCAGCGGCACCACCGTGCCGCTGAACCTCAGCAAGGACGCCGGTACCGGTCAGTACCTGCTGCGCGACACCGCGCACATGGCCGACAGCAAGAGCCACAACGTCATCCAGACCTGGGACGCCTCCAGCGTCTGGTACCAGGACGTGTCGGGCCAGTGGCCGGAGAGCGTCGTGCCGTTCGCGATGCCGACCACGAAGGCGCCGCAGGAGATGACCGACAGCGGCGCGGTGGACGCCCACTGGGCGGCCGGGAAGGTGTACGAGTTCTACCGCGGCACCTTCCGGCGCGACAGCCTCGACGGCAAGGGCATGGCCATCAACTCCCTGGTCGGCGTGACGGACTTCGGCTCGCCGTTCGTCAACGCGTTCTGGGACCACACCAAGATGGTCTACGGCACCGGTGACGACGAGTACCGCTCCCTCGCCTCCGACCTGGACGTCGTCGGCCACGAGATGACCCACGGCGTGGTCGAGCACACCGCCGACCTCGTCTACGCCGGCCAGTCCGGCGCCATGAACGAGGCCATCGCCGACTACTTCGGCAACGTCATCGACGTCACCGTCAACGGCACCTCCATGACCGACCCCGAGGCCGGCCTCATCGGCGGCGACCTCTGCCGGACGCGGGCACCGAAGGACTGCGCCTTCCGCGACCTCAACGACGGCGCCACCACGAAGGGCTTCCTCGGGCTGCCCCTCGGCTCGTCCTACGACAACGGCGGAGTGCACGTCAACTCCACGATCTTCAGCGGCTCGTTGTGGGACATCCGCGAGAGCCTCGGCGGCGAACTCGCCGACCAGATCGTCTACAAGGCCCTCACCTCCTACATCACGCCCCTCGACGGCTTCGACGAGGGCCGCGACGCCGTCATCGCCGCCGCCAGGTCGTTGCACGTCAAGGGCGACCGCCTGGCCAAGGTGAAGAAGGCCTTCGACGCCCACGGCATCGTCCCCGGCTGGGAGCAGGACCTGGGCCTCGACAGCGACGTGCTGATGGGCAGGCTCGGCACCCTGATGCAGTACGTCGGCACCGGCAACAGCCCCAGCGTCCACGGCGACTGGTGGGCCGCCCCCAAGTCCAGCGCGGACGGCACCGAGCCGTACGCCGTGTGGACCGGCCGCACCGACGGCAAGGGCAAGCCCCGCCGGATCTCCCCGGTCGACGGACGCTCCCACCTCAGCCCGGTCACCGACGGCAAGCGCGTGGTGTGGGTGGCGGTCGGCGACGTCCCCGGCGACGACCCCTGGCTGCACACCTACGACATCCTGTCCGCGCCCGTGCGCGGCGGCGCCGTCAAGACGCTGTACAGCACCACCTCGGAGATCAGCGGTCTGAGCGTGGACGGCGACACGGTCGCCTGGTCCCGCCGTGACGAGGCGACCTCGCTGCAGCGGGTCCTGTACCTGAAGGGCGGCGACACCACGCCGCGTCAGGTGCCGCTCGGCCGGGACTACAACCAGGCGGTCGAGCCCGCCGTCAAGGACGGGCGCATCGCGTACATCCACGACGGCATGTTCGACGGCACCTACGGGGTCGTCGTGGAGGTCTTCGACACCCGGACCGGGAAGACCGCGGCCCTCGGCGCGCCCTCGCAGCCGGAGTGGATCAGCACGCCGGTGATCACCGCTGCCGGGGTGTACTGGCTGATCGACACCGACTACACCGACGACGACTTCACCACCCTGCGCCGGGCGTCCGTCGACGGTTCCACCGTCACCGACGTCATCGCGGAGAAGGGCCCGCGCCCCGTCCGGGCGTTCGGCCTCACGGCGTCGGACACCGCGGTCACGCTGACCGTGTACGCCTCGTTCTCACAGGTCTTCGACGACTACAACGACTCGCTGGCCAAGCTCTACCAGTTCACCCCGCAGGGCACCCCGCTGGGCCGGGTCTCCTGCAGCAAGGGCCAGCAGTCGAACGCCGCCGCCGGCACCGGCAGCCGCGTCCTGTGGATGGACACCACCACCACGGACACCGACCTGGTGACCCGGGCCCGCCCCGCGGGCACCTGCCGCTGAGCGGCCGCCACACCGCACCACCCCGACGGGGGCCCGGACCGGCGCACGCCGGACCGGGCCCCCGCCGGCCTTTCCGCGAGGCGTACGATCATCACGCGGGGCGCGGACGTACAGGGGTGGCAGGCTGCATGGATGTCTCATCGGGCGGTCCTTGGGCGGGGACGGGGCTGGGCCCCCTGGGCGGCCGGGTCCTGGAGTACCTGGTGAGCCACCCCTCGGCGGACGCCGCCGCGGTGGCCGAGGCGGTCGGCACGTCCGCCGACGAGGCCGAGCGGGCGCTGCGGGGCCTCGAGGACGAACTCCTGGTCATCCGCATCCCCGGCGGTTCCCCGCGCTGGAAGGCCGGCCCGCCACGCTCCTCGCTGGGTTCCCTGCTCGCCCGCAGGCGGAGCGAACTGGCCCGTACCGAGCTGTTCATGGAGCAGCTCGACGAGCTCTACCGCTCCGTCGCGCACCCCGGCGCGCCGAACCTGGTGGAGGTCCTGGAGCACGGCGACGAGGTCGCGGCCCGTTACGCGTACCTGCTGAAGGGCAGCAGGAGCGAGGTGCTGCACCTGGCCAAGCCGCCCTACGTGACCGGCACCGAGGACGACTCGGGCCACCGGGACCCGGACCGTACCGCCGTCGCCCCGGGCGTACGGCTGCGGTCGGTGTACGAGGCCGACGGCTTCACCGACGAGGTGTCCCTGGAGACCGCGCTGCGCGGCACCGCGGTGGGCGGTGAGTTCCGCCTCGGTACCCGGCTCCCCGTCAAGCTGGCGCTCTTCGACCGGACCGCCGCCCTCCTCCCGCTCCAGGGCGACCGGCCCTCGGCGGGATCGCTGGTGGTGCACTCCCCGGCCCTGATCGAGGTGTGCGCCGCGCTCTTCGAGGGCATCTGGGAACGCGCGACACCGGTGTCACTGGAGAGCCGCCAGGACTGGCCCGTCGCGCGCCGCGAGCGGGAGACCGTGGAGACCGACGAACGGACCCGGGAGATCCTCCACCTCATGGCCACGGGGATGAAGGACGACGCCATCGCCAGGGTGCTGGGCGTGAGCCGCCGGACGGTGCAGAAGCACGTCAGCGAGGCGGGCACCGCCCTCGGCGCCCGGACGAGGTTCCAGATCGCGCTCCTCGCCCATGAACGCGGTTGGCTGGACGGCTGAGCCGGCCGCCCGCGGCCCCGCCCGGCCGTTTGGCCTGCGCTATACGCGGTGTTTGCCGATATAAAACGTTCAATCACTGTATACGGCACATACGGGTGCAAATCTGGAGTGTATGCGTACTTCGGAGCTGTCGAATCCGTACGGCGCGACCGGCGCACGACCGACCGCGGGCGAAATCGTGGACCGGCCCTGGCACATGCTGATCGGAGGGGAGGCGACCGACGCGGCCTCGGGCCGGACCCTGGACGTGGTCAATCCCGCGGACGAGACGGTGGTGACCCGGATACCCCTCGGCGGCGTGACGGACGTCGACGACGCGGTGTTGGCGGCCCGTACGGCGGCCCCCGCGTGGGGGGCCACCTCCGTGACGGACCGGGCGCGGGTGCTGGTCGCCCTCGCGGAGGCGATCGAGGAGCACGGCGAGGAACTGGCCTGGATCGACACCATCGACAACGGCAGCCCGGTCGCGGTCATGCGGGGCGACTTCCGCGTCGCCGCCGCCCAGCTGCGCTACTTCGCCGGACTCGCCCTCCAGCTGCGCGGCGAGACCGTCCCCATGGCAGACCACGACGCCCTCGACTACACGCTGCGCGACCCCTTCGGCGTCGTCGGGCGGATCATCCCGTGGAACCATCCCCTGATGTTCGCGGCTGCCCGCATCGCCGCACCGCTCCTCGCCGGCAACACCGTCGTCCTGAAGCCCGCCGAGGCGACCTCGCTGTCCGCGCTGCGGCTGGGCGAACTGGCCGCCGGCCTGGTACCGCCCGGGGTCCTGAACATCGTGCCGGGCCTGGGCTCCGTGGCGGGCGAACGGCTGGTGACCCACCCCGACGTCCCGCGCATCGCGTTCACCGGCTCGTCCACCACGGGACGTCGCGTCCAGGCGCGCGCGGCGAGCGCCGCGGTCAAGACGGTCACCCTCGAACTGGGCGGCAAGAACCCGCTGGTCGTCTTCGCCGACGCCGATGTGCACGCGGCCGTGGACGGTGCGATGGCGGGCATGAACTTCACCTGGCAGGGCCAGAGCTGCGGCTCCACGTCCCGCCTGCTGGTCCACCGCTCCCTGTACGAGCGCGTCGTCAAGGAAGTGGGCAGGCGCATGGACGCCATGCGCCTCGGCGACCCGGCGGACCCCACCACGGACATCGGCCCCCTGGTCTCCGAGGAGCACTACCGCAAGGTGACCTCCTACATCCGGGCGGGACTGTCCGACCCCGCCCTCCGCCTCGTCGCGGGTGGCAGCGCCCCGCACCGGCCCGGCTACTACGTACGGCCCACCCTCTTCGCGGCCCACGCCGGCCCCTCCGGGCCGCTGTTCCGGGAGGAGATCTTCGGGCCGGTGCTGGTGGCGGCGCCCTTCGACGCGTACGACCAGGCGATCGCCGAGGCCAACGCACTGCCGTACGGCCTGACCGCCAGCGTCTGGACCACCGACCTGCACACCGCCATGGCCGCGGCCCGCGACCTGCGCGCCGGCTACGTGTGGATCAACGCCAGCTCCGCGCACATCCCCGGGACCGCCTTCGGCGGGGTGAAGAACTCGGGCGTCGGCCGCGAGGAGGGCATCGAGGAGCTGGAGTCCTACACCCAGCCGAAGAACGTCTACGTGCGGTTCTGAGTCCGCTCCGCACCACCGGGCCGGACGGCCCTCCTCGCACCCCGACCCCCGCTGCGGCCGGCCACGCCCGCTCGGGGGTCGTCGCTGCTCCGGGCCCCGCCGACCGCCCCGCCGACGCGCCACGTCACCCCCGTCACCCGTTCGGCCGGGCGGCGTCAAAGTGGCGTCAAGCCGCTCCGGGGCCGCGTCAGGAACCCGCTAACGAAGCCCGTCGGGGGCACTGCGGGGCGCTTCGCTACGTACACCGGTTTTTCACCGGCGCCGCGGGCCCGACCGGGTACGCGGCATCGTCCCCACACGACTTCCGGGGTGTCTCCGCATGCCAGATGTGGCCTTCATCGTCCTCACCGTCGCTGTCTTCGCCGTGCTCGGCCTCGTGGCCAAGGGGGCGGAGCGGCTGTGAGCATCGAAAACGTCGTCGGACTCGTCGTCGCCGTGGCCCTGGTCGGTTACCTGGTGCTGGCACTGATCTACCCGGAGAAGTTCTAGTGAACGACACCCTCGCGGGCTGGCTCCAGATCCTCGCGCTGGTCGGCGCGCTGGCCCTGACCTACCGGCCGCTGGGCGACTACATGGCCCACACCCTCACCTCCGCCAAGCACCTGCGCGTCGAGCGCTTCGCGTACCGGCTCGGCGGGGTCGACGGTGACGCGGACCAGAAGTGGTCCGTCTACCTGCGGAGCGTGCTGGCCTTCTCGGCCGTCTCCGTCCTCTTCCTCTACGGCTTCATGCGGCTGCAGAACCACCTGCTGCTGTCCATAGGCATGCCCGCCGTGACGCCCGGCGTGTCCTTCAACACGGCCGCTTCCTTCGTCACCAACACCAACTGGCAGTCCTACTCCGGTGAGTCCACGATGGGCCACCTGGTGCAGATGTCCGGTCTCGCGGTGCAGAACTTCGTGTCGGCCGCCGTCGGCGTCGCCGTCGTCGCGGCCCTCATCCGGGGCTTCACCCGCAAGAAGACCGACCGCATCGGCAACTTCTGGGTGGACCTCACCCGGATCACCGTGCGTGTGCTGCTCCCGCTCGCCTTCGTGTTCGCGATCGTGCTGGTCGCCGGCGGCGTCGTGCAGAACTTCCACGGCGTCGAGTCGATCTCGACCCTGGTCGGCGACCACCAGAGCATGACCGGTGGCCCGGTGGCCTCCCAGGAGGTCATCAAGGAGCTGGGCACCAACGGCGGCGGCTTCTACAACGCCAACTCCGCCCACCCCTTCGAGAGCCCCAACCCCTTCACCAACTGGCTGGAGATCTACCTCCTGCTGGCGATCGCCACCTCCCTGCCGCGCACCTTCGGCCGCATGGTCGGCGACAACCGCCAGGGCTACGCGATCATCGCCGTGATGGGCGTGATCTGGGCCGCATCGGTCGCCATCATCACGGTGAACGAGCTGCACAGCGTGAGCAGCCAGGCCGGCCACTTGGCGGGCGGCATGATGGAGGGCAAGGAGCAGCGGTTCGGTGTGTGGGGGTCGGCGCTGTTCGCGGCGTCGACGACGCTCACCTCCACGGGCGCCGTCAACTCCTTCCACGATTCGTACTCGCCCATCGGCGGCGGGATGACGATCTTCAACATGATGCTCGGTGAGATCGCCCCCGGTGGTACCGGCTCCGGCCTCTACGGCATCCTCATCCTGGCGATCATCGCGGTCTTCGTGGCCGGACTGATGGTCGGCCGCACCCCGGAGTACCTGGGCAAGAAGCTCGGCGGCCGGGAGATGAAGTTCGCCTCCCTCTACATCCTCACCACCCCGGCGATCGTCCTGATCGGTGCCGGCCTCGCCATGGCGATGCCGGGTCAGCGCGCGGGCATGCTCAACTCCGGTGCGCACGGTTTCTCCGAGGTGCTGTACGCCTTCACTTCGGCCGCCAACAACAACGGCTCGGCCTTCGCGGGCCTGACCGTCAACACCGACTGGTACAACACCGCGCTCGGCCTGGCCATGCTGTTCGGCCGCTTCCTGCCGATCGTGTTCGTCCTGGCGCTGGCCGGCTCCCTGGCCCGGCAGCAGCCGGTGCCGGCCACGGCGGGCACGCTGCCCACCCACCGGCCGCAGTTCGTCGGCCTGCTGACGGCGGTGATCCTGATCGTCGTCGGCCTCACCTACTTCCCGGCCCTGGCGCTGGGTCCGCTCGCGGAAGGTCTGTCCTGATGTCCCTGACCACCCTCGAACCCCCCGCGTCGCCGGGGGGCGCCCCGACCGGGCCGCAGCAGCCGCACCGGGTCTCCGGCGGCATGATGGACCCGAAGCAGCTCCTCACCTCGCTGCCGGACGCGGTCAAGAAGCTCGACCCCCGGGTCATGATCAAGAACCCGGTCATGTTCGTGGTCGAGGTCGGCGCGGTCCTGACCACCCTCTCGGCGATCAAGGACCCCAGCGTCTTCGCCTGGGTCATCACTGTGTGGCTCTGGCTGACCGTGCTCTTCGCCAACCTCTCCGAGGCCGTCGCGGAGGGCCGCGGCAAGGCGCAGGCCGAGACCCTGCGGCGGACGAAGACCCACACCGTCGCCCGCCGGCTGATCGACTGGCGGCCGGGGGCCACCTCGCTCCGTGAGGAGGAGGCCCCGGCCTCCGGCCTGAAGCTGGGCGACCACGTCGTCGTCGAGGCCGGGCAGGTCATCCCCGGTGACGGCGATGTCGTCGAAGGCGTCGCGTCGGTCGACGAGTCGGCGATCACCGGTGAGTCGGCCCCGGTCATCCGGGAGTCCGGTGGTGACCGCAGCGCGGTCACGGGCGGCACGAAGGTGCTGTCGGACCGGATCGTCGTGCGCATCACCTCCAAGCCCGGTGAGACCTTCATCGACCGGATGATCGCCCTCGTGGAGGGCGCGGCCCGGCAGAAGACGCCCAACGAGATCGCGCTGAACATCCTGCTGGCCTCGCTGACCATCGTCTTCCTGCTCGCGGTCGTCACCCTGCAGCCGTTCGCGATCTACGCGGGCGCCGAGCAGAGCATCGTCATCCTCGCGGCGCTCGTCGTCGCGCTCATCCCGACGACGATCGGCGGGCTGCTGTCGGCGATCGGCATCGCCGGCATGGACCGCCTGGTGCAGCGCAACGTGCTCGCCATGTCCGGCCGCGCCGTCGAGGCCGCCGGCGACGTGAACACCCTGCTGCTCGACAAGACCGGCACCATCACGCTCGGCAACCGCCAGGCCGCGGAGTTCCTCCCGGTCGGCGGTGTCGGGGACGCGGAGCTCGCCGACGCGGCGCAGCTGTCCTCACTGGCCGACGAGACGCCCGAGGGCCGTTCCGTCGTCGTCCTGGCGAAGGAGAAGTACGGTCTGCGGGCCCGCCACGAGGGCGAGCTCGGGCACGCCGCGTTCGTGCCCTTCACCGCGCAGACCCGTATGTCCGGCGTCGACGTCGACGGCCGCCAGGTCCGCAAGGGCGCCGCGTCCGCGGTGACCGCGTGGGTCGCCGAGAACGGCGGCCGGGCCGGCGAGGAGGTGCAGTCCCTGGTCGACCGCATATCGCAGTCGGGCGGTACGCCGCTCGTCGTGGCGGTCAAGGAGGACGGCGCGGCCCGCGTGCTGGGTGTCATCCACCTGAAGGACGTGGTCAAGGAGGGCATGCGGGAACGGTTCGACGAGCTGCGGCGGATGGGCATCCGCACGGTGATGATCACCGGTGACAACCCGCTGACGGCCAAGGCGATCGCGGACGAGGCGGGGGTCGACGACTTCCTGGCCGAGGCGACGCCCGAGGACAAGATGGCGCTGATCAAGCGGGAGCAGGCGGGCGGCAAGCTCGTCGCGATGACCGGTGACGGCACCAACGACGCCCCGGCGCTGGCCCAGGCGGACGTGGGCGTGGCCATGAACACCGGCACCTCGGCCGCCAAGGAGGCCGGGAACATGGTGGACCTGGACTCCAACCCCACCAAGCTGATCGAGATCGTGGAGATCGGCAAGCAGCTGCTCATCACCCGCGGCGCGCTGACCACCTTCTCCATCGCCAACGACGTGGCGAAGTACTTCGCGATCATCCCCGCGATGTTCGCGATCGCCTACCCGGGCCTGGACAAGCTCAACATCATGCAGCTGCACAGCCCGACGTCGGCGATCTCCTCGGCGATCATCTTCAACGCCCTGATCATCGTCGTGCTGATCCCGCTCGCCCTGCGCGGCGTGCGCTACCGGCCGTCGTCGGCCTCCGCGCTGCTGACCCGCAACATCTGGGTCTACGGCCTGGGCGGTCTCGTGCTGCCGTTCGTCGGCATCAAGGCGATCGACCTGATCATCCAGTTCATCCCCGGCCTCAGCTGACAGAAGAAGGCAACCCATCATGTTCGGCTCCCTGCCCACCGTGGTCCGCAACCACGTGGCCGCCCTGCGGATGCTGCTGGTGTTCACGGTGCTCCTGGGCATCGCGTACCCGCTGGCCGTCACCGGCGTCGCCCAGGCGGCGTTCTCCGACCAGGCCAACGGCTCCAGGATCACCCAGGACGGCAAGACCGTCGGTTCCAGCCTCATCGGCCAGAACTTCACCCTCCCGAAGAAGGACCCGGACGACGCCGACGAGGTCGCCCAGCCGGACCCGAAGTGGTTCCAGCCGCGACCTGGCGGCTACGACCCGCTGGTCACCGGCGCCTCCAACCTCGGCCCGAACGACGAGGACCTGGTGAAGACCATCAAGGAACGCCGGGCCGCGGTCGCCGAGTTCGACGGCGTGGCCCCCGAGGACGTGCCGGTCGACGCCGTCACGGCCTCCGGCTCCGGCCTCGACCCGCACATCTCGCCCGAGTACGCCCGCGAGCAGGTCGAGCGGGTCGCCCAGGCCCGCGGCCTGGACGCCGCCGCCGTGCGCAAGCTGGTGGAGGACCACGTCCAGGGCCGGACCCTCGGCTTCCTCGGCGCGGAGCGCGTCAACGTGGTGGAACTCAACCAGGCGCTCACCGAGCTGAAGTGACGTCCCGTCACCGTCGAACCGCCCGTACCACGCCGCCCGGCGGCGCAGGGAACACCTGCGCCGCCGGGCGGCGTGACACCCGCACAAGGAAGGACTCCCGGTGACGCAGCCAGTCGTCCCGGCCCCGGCCGGCACTCCCCGCGGACGGCCCGGCAGACTCAAGGTCTTCCTCGGGGCGGCCCCCGGAGTCGGGAAGACCTACCGCATGCTCGACGAGGCACGCCGCCGGGGCGCCCGGGGCACCGACGTCGTCGTGGGGTACGTCGAGTGCCACAAGCGGCCGCTCACGGAGGAGATGCTCGACGGTCTGGAGGTCGTGCCCCGCGCGGAACGCGACTACCGGGGCACCGTCTTCACCGAGATGGACCTCGACGCCGTCCTCACCCGCGCGCCGCAGGTGGCACTCGTCGACGAGATGGCCCACACCAACATCCCCGGCGGCCGCCACGCCAAGCGCTGGCAGGACATCGAGGTGCTCCTCAGGGCGGGGATCGACGTGATCACCGCCGTCAACATCCAGCACCTGGAGTCGCTCAACGACGTCGTCGAGAAGATCACCGGCGTGCCGCAGCGGGAGACCGTCCCGGACGAGGTCGTCCGCCGCGCCGACCAGATCGAGCTCGTCGACATGCCCGCCGAGGCACTGCGCCGCCGGATGGCCCACGGCAACGTCTACGCCCCGGAGAAGGTCGACGCCGCCCTGTCGAACTACTTCCGCGTCGGCAACCTCACCGCGCTGCGCGAACTCGCCCTGCTCTGGGTCGCCGGACGGGTGGACGAGGCGCTGCAGAAGTACCGCTCCGAGCACGGCATCGGACGCGTCTGGGAGACGCGGGAGCGTGTGGTGGTCGCCGTCACCGGCGGCCCGGAGGGCGGGACCCTCATCCGCCGCGCCGCCCGGATCGCCGCCCGGTCCGCCGGCGGCGACCTGCTCGCCGTCCACATCGTGCGCAGCGACGGACTGGCCGACGCCTCGCCCGCCGCCCTGGCCAAACAGCGGGCCCTCGTGGAGAGCCTCGGCGGCACCTTCCATTCCGTCGTCGGCGACCACGTCCCCGACGCCCTGCTGGACTTCGCGCGGGCCGAGAGCGCCACCCAGCTGGTGATGGGTACCAGCCGGCGCGGGCGGCTCTCGCAGTTCCTCACCGGGCGCGGGGTCGGCGAGACCATCGTGGAACGCTCCGGCGACATCGACGTCCACATGGTCACCCACGAGCGCGCGGGACGCGGCCGCCTCCTGCCCGCCACCGGCAGCTCGCTGCCCACGGCGCGGAAGGTGGCGGGCCCCGTCGCGGGACTGGTCCTGCCCGCCCTGCTCACCGCGGTGCTCGCCAACAGCCGGGGCCATCTGAACCTCACCAGCGAGGCGCTGCTCTTCCTGCTCACCGTGGTCGGCGTCGCCTGCATCGGCGGCGTCGTCTCCGCGCTGCTCGCGTCCCTGACCGCGTCCCTGCTGCTGAACTACTACTTCATACCGCCCATCGGTCGGTTCACCATCGGCGAGACCAACAACATGCTGGCGCTCGCCGTGTTCGCGCTCGTCGCCGTGACCGTCGCGACGATCGTGGACCGCTCGCTGCGGCTGTCCAGACGCGCGGCCAACGCCACCGCCGAGGCCGAAACGCTGTCCTCCCTCGCCGGGAGCATCCTGCGCGGCGACCAGGCCGTCGAGGCCCTGCTGCACCGAACGCGGGAGGCCTTCGGCATGGAGTCGGCCGAGCTCGTGCACGGCTCCGACGGCGGGGCGGCGCCGGTGGACGACCCCGCGGACGGCGTGGTGGCCGTGCCCGTCGGACCGGACGACGTCCTCGTCCTGCGCGGCCGCCGCCTGGCGGCCTCGGAGCGGCGTGTGCTCATCGCCTTCGCCGGGCACGTGGCCTCCGCGCTGGAACGGGCCCGGCTTGCCGAGGCCGCAGCGGAGGTGGAGCCCGTCAGGGCGGCCGACCGCATGCGGACGGCGTTGCTCGCGGCGGTCAGCCACGACCTGCGCACCCCGCTGGCCGGCGCCTGGGCGGCCGTCAGCTCGCTGCGCAGCCGGGAGGTCGAGTTCTCCGCCGAGGACCAGGAGGAACTGCTGGCCACCGCAGAGGTGTCCCTGGACCGGCTCAACCGGCTGGTGGACAACCTCCTCGACATGAGCCGACTGCAGGCCGGCGCGCTCAGCCTGGCCCTCGAGCCCGCCTCCGTGGCCGAAGCGGCCTCGCTCGCCCTCGACAGCCTGGCCGAGAGCACGGTCCCCGTCACCACCCGGGGCCTGGCGGACGTACCGTTCGCGCTGGCCGACCCGCCGCTCCTGGAACGTGTCATCGCCAACCTGGTGACCAACGCCCAACGGTACGCCCCGGAAGGCACCGCGGTCCTGGTCAGCGCCAGCGCCCTCGGCCCCCGCATCGAGCTGCGCGTCGCGGACCGCGGACCCGGCCTCCGACCCGCCGACCGGGAGAGGGTCTTCGAACCCTTCCAGCGGCTCGGCGACACCGACAACACCACCGGCCTCGGCCTCGGGCTCGCCCTCTCGCGCGGCCTGACCGAGGCCATGGGCGGCACCCTCACCCCCGAGGACACCCCTGGCGGAGGTCTCACCATGGTCCTGTCCCTGCCCACCGCCGGCGGTCCGGCCGACGTGCCCGCCGCCCCCACCGGCGGGGAGGCGGCGCTGACATGAGGCGCGTCCTGATCGTCGACGACGAACCGCAGATCCTGAAGGCGCTGGACATCAACCTGACGGCACGTCACTACGCCGTCGCCACCGCCCCCGACGGCACCACGGCACTGCTGCTGGTGTCCCGGCAGCCGCCCGACGCCCTCATCCTCGACCTCGGCCTGCCCGACATGTCCGGCACCGACATCATCCACGGGGTGCGGGCCTGGAGCCCGCTGCCCATCATCGTGCTGTCCGGGCGGACCGGGCCTGCCGACAAGGTCGAGGCACTGGACGCGGGGGCCGACGACTTCGTGACCAAGCCGTTCTCCATGGACGAACTGGCGGCCCGGCTGCGCGCCGTGCTGCGCCGCCCGCCCGTCCTGGAGGAGCCGGAGACGGTCACCATCGCGGACTACCGCGTCGACCTGGGCGCGTTCACCGTCGAGCGCCGCTCCGGCAAGGGTGCGGCCCCGCGGCTCACGCCCACCGAGTGGCGGCTGCTCGCCCCGCTGCTGCGCAATCCCGGGCGCCTGATCACCGGGCGCCAGCTGCTGCGCGACGTATGGGGCCCGGGCAACGAGAAACGCACCAACTACCTGCGGGTCTACCTCGCCACCCTCCGGCACAAACTGGAGCCGGACCCCGCCCACCCGCGCCACCTGATCACCGTGCCGGGCATGGGCTACCGCTTCGAGCCCTGAGCCGACGCACCGCACCCCGCCCGGTGGGGGCCCACCGGGCGGGGTGCGTTCGTTGGTCGTCCGCCCGCGTCGCCCGCCTCACCCGCGTCGGAGCGGGCCGGGCCGGCGGTCAACGTGCCTTGACGGCGCGCGTGATCCCACCCGGGCGGCCCGCTCCCGCGGGCCGCCCGACGCCGTAGTGGACGTACTCGCCGAACAGCCGGAAACCCGCCGTCCAGGCCAGCCGCCGGCTGGGCCGGTTCCCGCGCGAGCAGGTCCAGCTGGGTGTGCGACCGCGGGCCGCGACGTCGCCGCACAGGCCCGACAGGCAGGCGAGTGCCAGGCCCTCGCGGCGGTGGCCGCGCAGCGTGACGACCGCGAGGTCCTCGTACACGCCGCCGAGGAAGTACGTGCACGCCAGCGAGACCAGGCGGCCCGAGCGGAACGCCCCCCACGCGTGGCCCGACGCGGCGAGCCCGTGCGCACCGCCCCAACTGCGGGTGATCCAGGCGGCGTCGTCGCCCGCGCCGGCCACGGCCGCTCCGTCTCCCGGCGCCAGCCTGCGCACCACCACGTCCCGCGGCGGCAGCCTCCGCGGCACCGGCCGCGACTGCACCCAGATCATCCGCTCCCAGGGCACGATCCGGTCGAACGCCGCCCCCAGGACCGGCAGGAAAGCCGTGCGCGCCAGGACGTAGCCGTCGTTCCCCAGGGCAGCGAGCGCGTCCGGGGCGACGTACCGGGGATCGCCCTCCAGCAGCACGTGGTCCGCGCACGCCACCGCGACCGCGCGGGGCCCGACCGCCCGGTCGGCCCACCACTGCCCGTTGCCGGTCGCCTCCACGTGCTCCGCGAGCGCCGCGGGCCCGGGCACCCCGGAGGGGAACCAGCCGTCCAGGGAGGGGACTTCGATCACCGGTGACCACACCTTCCGCGTACGCCGTGGTACGTGCTGCGAAACGGACGGCGGTGGGGGCCCGGGGGGGGGGCCCCCGGGGGCCCCCCCCCCCGGGGGCCCCAACCCCGCCCCGGGGGTTTTGGGTGGGCGGGCGGCCCGATTCGGCAGGGCCCCCGAAGTTGGGGGCCC
>NZ_JBIATA010000027.1:108979-131227 GCF_042891295.1 Streptomyces sp. NPDC001902
TAAACCCCGGTCCTGGGGGGGGCATTTCTAACACGGGTCCCCCCCCCTCCCGGGTCCGCGGGTTTTGGTGGGGGGGGCGGGGGGGGGGGCCGGGGGGGGGGGGCGCCCCGGGGGGCCCCCACCGCCGTGAGGACATCAGCCCTGGCCGGGCTTGTTGCCGTGGCCGGCGCCCTTCTTGCGCCTGGCCCTCTTCTTGCGGGCACGCTTGGACACGGTGGTCCTCCCCTCAGGCGGTCACGAGCAGGTCGGCGACCTTGCACAGACGGCGCACCGTGCGGTCCTCGACCGCGGTCCGGGCGGCCGGGGCGAGCGTGGCCCGGTCGTAGTAGGCGCCCGGGACGAGTTCGGTCTCCGGGTCGCACAGCCGGGCCACCCGCGCGGCGCCCTCGGCAGCGGGCTCGCCCTCGTGCGCGTACAGCGGCAGCAGACGCGTCTCGCACACCCCCGGGTGCACGCTGACGGCCGTGACGCCGGCCGGCGCGGCCGCCCGGGCGAAGACGGTGAGGGCCAGCTGCGACTGGGCGTACGCGGCGTGCCGCGAGTAGCGGCGGGAACGGTTCAGGTCGCTCCACGCCAGGGAGGCCGACCGGTGCGTCGCGGACGACACGTTGACCACCCGGGCGCCGGGGCGCGCCGTCAGCGGGCCGGCCAGCTCACGGGTGAGCAGGTAGGCCGCGAGGAAGTTCACCTGGAAGGAGATCTCGTGGCCGTCGGCCGTGAGGGTGTGTCGCTCCGGCGCGACGACCGCGGCGTTGTTGACGAGGACGTCCAGCGCGGGATGCAGGCCCCGCACGGTGGCCGCCAGGTGGCGGACCTCGGAGAGCCGGGGGAAGTCGGCCACCGCCAGGCGCAGCCGGACCCGTTCGGTACCGGCCGCCACCAGCCGCTCCACCGCGTGGTGCGCCGACTCCGTGTCGCGACCGTGGACGATGACCGTGCAGCCCCGCTCGGCGAGCAGCCGGGCGGTCTCCCACCCGATGCCGGACGTCGCCCCGGTGACCAGGGCGGTGCGTGGGGGGACGACGGGGACGAAGGACGCAGACATGGACCACTCCGTGGACGGTACGCCACATCGCGCCGGACACACGGGTGACGGCGCTCGCGTACGGGGAACAGGGGCGGCCGCCCGGGGCGGCCACGGGAAACCGGTGCCCTCAGGACACCGGCGGGAGGACAGCGCGCGGTACCGGCGGCACCCGATGGGGTGGCCGGTCGTCATGGCGCGGGCCGCTGTTCACGCTGCCCATCCAATGCCGCGTCGGATCCGCGGACAAGGACCGGCGGCGATTCCTGACGGCGCCCTGACGCGCGCGCCGCCGGCTTGCCGTGGCGGCGTCACCCGCGCACGCACGGGCACGTCAACGCCGCGTCAGAATCGCCCTCCCGTACCGCAAAGGACCTGTCAGGAGCGTGCCGCGGTCCTCCCGGCGACGGTGTGCTGGTGACCGTCCACCGGTGAACAGACCAGCAGAAGGCACCCCGAGCATGCAGCCCCTGGCTCCCTCGACCGACCGCACCCCCGCCCCGCCCACGCAGCCGCCCGTACGCCCCGGCGGCAGGCGCAAGGTGTCCGCAGGCCTGCTGGATCCCCGCCTGCTCCTGGAGGCGTTGCCCGAGGCGCTGCGCAAGCTCGACCCCCGCCGAATGGTGCGCAACCCCGTCCTGTTCGTCGTCGAGACCGGCGCCGCGCTGACCACCGCCTCGGCGGTCGTGCACCCGAGCGTCTTCGCCTGGGTGATCAGCGCCTGGCTCTGGCTCACCGTCGTCTTCGCCAACCTGGCGGAGGCCGTGGCCGAGGGCCGCGGCAAGGCCCAGGCCGAGGCGCTGCGCCGCACCAGGACCGACACCGTCGCCCGGCGGCTGACCGGCTGGCGCCCCTACGGCCGTGACCACACCGAGCAGACGATCCCCGCGGGCGAGCTGAAGCCGTTCGACGTCGTCCTCGTCGAGGCGGGGGAGACCGTGCCGGGCGACGGCGAGGTCGTCGACGGGATCGCCGCCGTCGACGAGTCGGCCATCACGGGCGAGTCCGCCCCCGTGATCCGGGAGGCGGGCGGCGACCGATCGGGGGTCACCGGCGGCACGAAGGTGCTCTCCGACCGCATCGTCGTGCGCGTCACCTCCCGCCCGGGCCGGACCTTCCTCGACCGCATGATCGCCCTGGTCGAGGGCGCCACCCGGCAGAAGACGCCCAACGAGATCGCCCTCAACATCCTGCTGGCCTCGCTCACGATCGTCTTCATCCTGGTCGTCGTCACCCTCCAGCCGATGGCCGCCTACGCGGACGCGGCGCAGAGCACCGTCGTCCTCGTGGCCCTGCTGGTCACCCTGATCCCGACGACCATCGGCGCGCTGCTCTCGGCGATCGGCATCGCCGGCATGGACCGCCTCGTGCAGCGCAACGTGCTGGCGATGTCCGGGCGTGCCGTCGAGGCGGCCGGCGACGTCTCCACCCTGCTGCTGGACAAGACCGGCACCATCACGTTCGGCAACCGCCGGGCCGCCGCGTTCATCCCGCTCACCGGCGTCGACGCCATGCAGCTCGCGCAGGCCGCGCAGGTCTCCAGCCTCGCCGACGAGACCCCCGAGGGCCGCTCCATCGTCGTCCTGGCCAAGCAACGGTACGGGTTGCGCGCCCCGTCGGAGGGCGAGCTCGGGCAGACCCGCTTCGTGCCCTTCACCGCCCGCACCCGCATGAGCGGGGTCGACCTGCGCTGGGAGGACGGCGCGGGCGCCTCCGTGCGCAAGGGCGCGGCCGGCACGGTGGCCGGCTGGGTCACCGGTCGCGGGGGCCAGGTCCCCGAGGAGGCAGGCCACCTGGTGGACGCCATCGGCGCCTCGGGCGGCACCCCCCTGCTGGTGGCCCTCGACGACTGGAACGGCGCGCGGGTCCTCGGCGTCGTCCACCTCAAGGACGTCGTCAAGGACGGCATCCGCGAACGCTTCGCGGAACTGCGGCGGATGGGCATCCGCACGGTGATGGTCACCGGGGACAACCCGCTCACCGCGCGTGCCATCGCCGACGAGGCCGGCGTCGACGACGTGCTGGCCGAGGCGACCCCGGAGGACAAGCTCGCCCTCATCAAGCGGGAGCAGGCCGGCGGCAACCTGGTCGCGATGACCGGTGACGGCACCAACGACGCCCCGGCGCTGGCCCAGGCGGACGTGGGCGTGGCCATGAACACCGGCACCTCGGCCGCCAAGGAGGCCGGGAACATGGTGGACCTGGACTCCGACCCCACCAAGCTGATCGAGATCGTCGAGGTCGGCAAGCAGCTGCTCATCACCCGCGGCGCGCTGACCACCTTCTCCATCGTCAACGACGTGGCGAAGTACTTCGCGATCATCCCCGCGATGTTCGCGGCGACCTATCCCGGGCTGTCCGCCCTCAACGTCATGCGGCTGCACAGCCCGGCGTCCGCGATCACCTCGGCGATCATCTTCAACGCCCTCATCATCGTGGCGCTGATCCCGCTGGCGCTGCGCGGCGTCCGCTACACGCCATCCTCGGCGGGCGACCTGCTGCGGCGCAACCTGATGGTGTACGGGATCGGCGGGCTGGTCCTGCCGTTCCTGGGCATCAAGCTCATCGACATGGCCGTGGTGCAGTTCGTGCCGGGCCTCGGCTGAGCGCGTGGGTCAGTGCCCGTGCGGCCCGGCGCGGTGCACCGGACCGTGCGCCTCGCCGCAGTGGCCGTCCGCCCTACCGGACCCGGCGTCCGGGGCACCGCCCACGGTGAGGAGCTCGGCGGGCGCGTGGTCGACCTGCAGGGTGGTGTGGGTGAGCCCGTAGTCCGCGCCGAGCAGGTGCTCCAGGTCGCGCCGGACGGCATGGCAGTCACCGCCCGGCTCGACCAGGACGTGCGCCGACAGGGCGGGCTGGCCGGAGGTGATGGTCCAGATGTGCAGGTCGTGGACCTCGGTGACAGCGTCGTGGGCGGCGAGGCGGTCGCCCACCTCGTCCGTGTCCAGCCCTGCCGGGGCCGCCTCCAGGAAGATCCGCCCGGAGTCGCGCACCAGCCCGCACCCCGCCTTGAGCATCAGGCCGACCACCACGAGCGTCGCGATGGCGTCGGCGCGGACGAACCCGGTCAGCAGGACGACCAGGCCCGCCACGGCGGTGCCGATGAAGGCGTACAGGTCGTTCAGCACGTGCTGGAACGCGCCCTCGACGTTGAGGGACGTGCGGTTGGCCCGCGACAGGCACCATGCGGCGCCGACGTTGACGACCACTCCGGCCAGCGCGGTGACCAGCACCGGGCCGCCCGCCACGTCGGGCGGTGAGACGAGCCGCCGCACCGCCTCGTACGCCAGCCACGCGGCGAGGAGCAGCAGGGTGATGCCGTTCGCCTGCGCCGAGAGGATCTCGGCGCGCTTGAGCCCGTACGTGAAGCCGCCCCGCGCCGGGCGCGCCGCCAGCCGCATCGCGACGAGCGCCAGCACGATCGAGGCGGCGTCGGTGAGCATGTGCGCGGCGTCGGAGAGCAGCGCGAGGGACCCCACCAGCAGACCGACGACGACCTCGACGGCCATGAAGCCGGCGATCAGCCCCAGCGCGAGCCCCAGCCAGCGCCGGTCGGCGTTCTCGGCCACACCGTGCCCGTGCCCGTGCCCATGCCCGTGCCCGTGCTCGTGATCGTGCGCGTTCATGGTGCGGCGACCTCCCCGTTCCAGGTACGACACCCGCAGGGAAACACATCGGCACACCGATCGGCAAAGACTGCACCGGTGACCGTTGTCAACTTCGATAAGACGGCGGTGACCTGCACCGACGCCCGGCCGATCACGACGCGCCCGGCTCCGGCCGCGGGACCGCCGGGGCCCCCGGAGGCGGGCGGCCTCCGGGAGCGCCCCCGGCGGGATCAGGCGTTCGGACTCGCGCCGCGGGCCGCGAGCATGTCGGCCATCAGGCGTATCTCGGCCTCCTGGCCCTGGACCATGCCCGCCGCCAAGCGCCGTACCTGGTCGGTCCGGGCGAGGTCGGCGGCCGCGGCGGCCATCTCCACGCCGCCCTTGTGGTGGGCGGTGAGCAGTTGGAGGTAGAGGACCGCGGCGGCCTTGCCCCGGGCCGCGCCGAGCCGTCGCAGTTCGGTGTCCGTGGCCATGCCCGGCATCAGCGACCCGTCGTGGGGCGCGTAGGCCGTGTCGTGGCCCATCCACGTCATGGGCGGCTTCGACGACGACTTGGGAAGCCCCCAGACGTCCAGCCAGCCGAGCAGCATGCCGCGCTGGTTGGCCTGGGTGTTGATGACGTCGTAGGCGAGCCTGCGGACGTCCTCGTCGTCCGTGCGGTCGCGGACGATCAGGGACATCTCCACCGCCTGCTGGTGGTGGATCGCCATGTCGCGCGCGAAGCCGGCGTCGGGTGAGTCCGTGGCCGGGGTGCCCCCGCTGCTGGGCCGTGCCGTGAGCAGCGTGAAGGCCAGGGCCGCGACCATGACCAGCGCCATGGCGCCGGCGAGCGCGAGCAGCGGCCTGCCCGCGCCCCGGGCGGCGGTCACGAGGCCTTGCCTCCGGTGCAGGGCGCGCCGGGCTCGGGGGTCTGGTCGCCCTGCACATAGGTGTCGAAGAACTTCGCCACGCGCGGATCGTCGGCCTTGGTGACGCCCAACTGGTGGCCCCACGCGGTGAGGGTGATCGGTGAGGCCTGGTCCGCGTAGGGGCTCATCAGGGAGTACGGGGTCTTCGAGACGCGGGCGCCGAGCGTCTTGACGTCGGTGTCCGACGCCTTGTCGGTGTACGTGACCCACACCGCGCCGTGCTCCAGGGCGTGCACGGCGTTCTCATCGGTGACGGGCTTGTCGTAGACGTCGCCGTTGCAGTTCTGCCAGACGGGGTTGTGGTCGCCGCCGGCGGGCGGGCTCATGGGGTAGTCGACGGTCTTGTCGACGTGGTTCTGCGTGAGCCCGGACCACGTCTTCTCCCCGCTGATGGAGCCGGCGGCCGCGGTCTTCCCGCTGCCGGCGCCGTCGTCGCCGGCGGCGTTGACCAGGTAGACGCCGCCACCGACCAGCGCGACGAGGATGGCCGTGCAGGCGGTGACGGTGATGATCCGGTTGCGGCGTTCGCGGGCCTGCTCCTGGCGGCGTATCTCCTCGACGCGCGCACGGCGGTCGGTGGCCCTGGCCTTGGAATGGGGGGAACCCATGGCATGTCCTGATTCCCCGCCGCGTCGGTGACACGGCGGTGCTGGTGAAGGGTCGGATGACGTACGGCGCGCACCGGCGGTCGCCGCCGGTGCGGTCGGCCCTTCTACGTCCGCTGGATCTGGAGCATGTGCAGGTCGAGGGAGCGCACGGTGCCGGGGGACGGCGCACGCAGTCCCGCGGCGGCGACCGCGGGCGGCCACACCGACGGCGGTTCCGCGCCGGCGAGGTGCGGCAGGGGCGTGGAGCCCAGGGTCACCGGCGTGTGCTCCGCGGGGGAGCAGCCGTTGCCGCGCCTGCCGGGGTCATGGCCGTCCGTGCACACCTCGTCGGCGACGTACGCGACGTGCGAGGAGACGAGGGTCCGCGCGGGGCCGTACGGGTCGTCCGGCGCCCCGGAGTGGCCGCAGACCGCGAGGGCGGCGAGCAGCCCGCACAGGACGAGGACAACACCGCTCAGGCGGGCGGGTATCGCACCGCCTCGGCCGGCTGCTCCGTCACTGCGCATCGCGGCAGATCGTACCCGCCGGCACACGCCGTACCCGCGCCGGGTGCGCCCCGGGGAAACGAAGGTGCAAGGCGCCGCGGGGCCCTGCCAGGCTCCTCCGCATGGACGTTCACCTGGAGCCCTGGTCGGAGGCGGACCTTCCGCTCCTGCGGCGGATCAACACCCCCGAGATGCGGCGGCACGTCGGGGGCCCCGAGCCCGAGGAGCGGCTGCTCGCCCGGCACCAGCGCTACCTGGCCCTCCCGAAAGCCGGGCTGGGCCGCATGTACGCCGTGCTCCTCGGCGACGAGCCGGTGGGCAGCATCGCGTACCACCGCCGGGACTGGCAGGGCGAACCGGTCTACGAGACCGGGTGGAACGTCCTGCCGCCGTACCAGGGCAGGGGCATCGCCGCCGCTGCCGGTGCCGCGTTGATCGCCGTCGTGCGCGAGGCTGCCCGCACCCCGGGGGCTCCCCATGCGCTGCACGCCTTCCCGTCCGTGCGGAACGCACCGTCGAACGCCCTGTGCCGCCGCCTGGGGTTCACCCTGCGGGGCGCCTGCGACTTCGAGTACCCCAGGGGCAGCGGGACCTTGATGCGCAGCAACGACTGGCGCATCGAGTTCGGCGCCCCGCGTCAGTGCGTGCGGCGCCGCGCGGTGTGACGTGCCCGGGCCCTTCAGCCGGCCGGGGCCGAGGCCGTCCGGGCGGAGCGCAGGAGGTCGCGCAGTGCCTCCAGGACCGCTTCGGGGCGTTCCTCGTGGAGCCAGCCGTGCCCGGCGTCGCCGATGACGCGGTGCCCGCCGCGGGGCACGGAGGCGGCGAGGCGTGCGTGCAGGTCGAGTTTGGCGGTGTTCATCTCGCGGACGGTGTCCTCGGACCACAGGTGGGCCTGGGTCGGGTCGACACCCATCGCGGACAGCACGATCAGCGGTACGTCGGGGAGGGCGGGGGCGTCGCGCAGTTCGCCGGCGACGACGTCGTGGACGTTCCTGTCCTCGTCCCAGCCGGTCCGCCACCGGGTGAGGTGGTACTCGGCGAGCGGTTCACGGACGCCGTCCGGCCAGCGCGCGAAGTGCCGCGCGAGGGCGGCCCGTGACTGCTCGATCTGCTCCGGCGTCGCTTCGGGGAGCTCGGCGCTCCGCATCGCTTCCACCTTGTCGCGGATCTCCTGCGACGCCCGTGCGTACATGTCCTCGTGGAAGGGGTCGAGCAGGAGGAGCCCCGCCACCTCGCCGGGGTACCGCTGCGCGAAGCGGCGGGCGTAGGCGGCGCCCAGTGAGTGGCCGACCAAGAGGTACGGACCGGGGACTTCGGCCGTGTGGAGCAGGGCGTGCAGTTCACCGGTGACGTCGGCCGCCGTGCGGGGGAGCGGCACGGGGGTGCTCCAGCCGGTGCCACCGCGGTCGTAGAGGACGGACGTGGTGAGGGCGGCGACGCGGTCGTGGAGGTTCACGTAGTCCAGGCCGACCATGCCCGCGCCGGGCACGAGCACCACGGTGGGGCCGCCGGTGCCGGAGCGGTGCAGCAGCAACTGCCCGCCGTCGACGTCGTGAAGCCGTCCGAGCGGCGGAGCCCCGGGGACGGTGGTGCCGGGCCGGTCCTCGGTGTGCGGCTGGCGGGTCATCCGCGGTCTCCTCCCGTACGTTCTACGTTCTCAACTTTGAGAAAGGTATCCGACATGAGATCGTACGTCCATGGACACGGTCGACCTGCTGCTGCACCCCGTGCGGCTGCGCATCGTGCACGCCATGTCGGGGAACCGGACGCTCACCACGTCGCAGTTGTGCGACCTGCTGCCGGACGTCTCCAAGGCCACCGTCTACCGCCACGTGGGTCTCCTCGCGGACGGGGGAGTGCTCGAGGTCGAGGGCGAGCAGCGCGTACGCGGCGCCGTCGAGCGCCACTACCGGCTCCGCCGCGAACGGGCCGTGGTCGACGCGGAGACGGCGGCGTCGGTGTCACGGGAGGACCACCGCAGGGTCTTCGCGGTCGCCATGGCGGCGATGATGGCCGAGTTCAACGCCTACCTCGACAGGGACGGCGCCGACCCGGCCGCCGACCTCGTCGGCTACCGCCAGCACGCGCTCTGGCTGAGCGACGAGGAACGCGCCGCGCTCATCGCCGACCTGCGGCGGGTCCTGCTGCCCCGTCTGGCCAACGGCCCGGCGCCCGGGCGGACGCGGCACCTCGTCAGCCCGATCCTGTTCCCCGCCGAGGAGCCCGAGGGCCCGGTCGGCCCGGCCTGACAGCCGGCGTCAACGGCGGTGGCGGGCCCGCCGCTTGGGGGACCGGCGGTCCGTCACCAGGAAGACGACCAACAGCGCCGCGACGACGCAGACCGCCACGGTCTCGGCCGCGAAGATCAGTTCGCTGAAACCGTCGTCCCCCGCCTCGACGGGAGGGACGTAGACCTCCCGTGACGGACCGGTGGAGGGCGCGCCGTAGGGCATTCCGAAACGCAGGGGCACCATGCGGAGGCTCATCGCCGGTCAGTATCGCGGGCTCCGGCCCGCCGCGGGACGAGACGGCCGGACCGGGGGCGCCCGCACCGTGGCCGCGCGCCGGATCAGCCGGTGAGCGCCGGGAGCGCGGCGGGACGGCGGAAGAGCCAGCGCAGGAACGTCCGCCGCGGCGGACGCGCCCGCACCTGCCCGAACTCCAGCTCACCCACCAGCTCCACGCGCAGGGCCACCGGTGTCGCCGGGCCGGCCGCCGGCCGGATGTCCACCTTGCCGAAGCTGACGGCCAGCTCGTCGGCGTCCACCACGATCCCGGGCCGCGTCACCAGCACCAGGGAGCCACCGCGGACGTCCACGTCGATGCGGAGGGTGTCCTGCGTGATCACGGCGCCGGTGAAGTCGAGCAGCACCTCGCCCCACTCCGACCGGACCTCCATGCGCCGCGGCACGACCCACCGGTCGACGCGGCGGAACGAACCCCCGCGGTGGTCGACCCGGACCAGGTCCTTGACGTCCGTTGCGGCCACGCCCGGCGCCCCCGCGGCCGCCGGAAGGTCGGCGGTGAGCGGTGCCAGTTCGTCGAGCGTACGGGCCGACAGGGCGGCCTCCAGGCGCTCGTCCAGCTCGTCGGCGGACAGCCGCCCGTCGCCCGCGGCCGCGGTCAGGACGTCCACCACCCGGTCCCGGTCCGCGTGCGAGGCCCGCAACGGGGGCGGCGCGAGCGGCGCGCCCGTAGCGGACGGTCCACCCGCTGGCGGGATCTCCTCCGGCATGTCCCCACCCCGTTCTGGTCGGCGGCTTCGGTGAGACGCGATACACAGGTCGCGAACTAACGCTATATCGCGTCCTGGCCGCGAGCCAAGCCCGCACCCGCGGACCGCCGTCCACCTCCGTGTCGTGCCGGTCCCGGGCGCGACCCTGGCCGGCGCGTGACCCTGACCGTTTTCCAACCCGCCGCGTGGGTTGCAGGGTTGGACCGCCGCAGGGCCATGCCTGCCCTGCGGTGTTGACCCTCGTGGTGCCGGGCTCAGGGGGTGACGAATCCGTCCCGGCGCCACCTGGCGCCGAACCGCCGCCCGCTCCCGCCACCCCGGGCCGACGGCAGCCCGGGCGCGGACGGCACGGCCAGTACCGGGCAGCGGGCGTGCGTGAAGCAGTGCGCCGCGACGGACGGCGCGAAGAGCCGCTGCCAGGGGCCGTGGGAACCGGCACCGACCACCAGCAGTCCCGCGCCCTCGCCGGCCACCTCCACCAGCGCCGGTCCCGGACGGCCCAGCGCGAGGACCGGACGCAGCGGGGGGTCCAGCGGCAGGTCACCGTCGAAGGCGGCGTCCAGGGCCATGAGGAGCCGGCGCCGGGCCAGCCGTCGCCACCGGTCGGGGTCCGGCGGGGGCGGCGGCCACCGGTTCTGCGTCGCACCGGCACCGTCCCAGGCCGTCTCCCAGGCGGTGACCACGGTCAGCACGCACTCCCGCCGCCGGGCCTCCTCGGCGGCCCGGCGCAGCGCCGCCACGCTCCCGGGGGAGCCGCTGACGCCGACGACGACGCACTCTTCGCGGACCTCACTCATGCCTTCCATGAAACGCCCGGAAACGCGCGGTCCAGGGGTCCTTGTCGCGATCCTGACGCCGCCCGCCCCACCCCCGCGACCCGCGCCGTTAACGTTCGCGCGCTCGCCGTAAACGTCGCGTCAGGGATCGCACCCACCCCCCAGGCGGCGGGCATAGCGTCCCTGGTGCGTCCCGGAACGCCGGCCCCGGCCGGGACGCCCCAGGAACCGCAGCAGGTGCCGCAGCAGGAGGAAGCCATGACAGAGCTCATGTACGGGGACGACCCCGAGCCTTCGGATCCGTCCCCGGCCGGACGACACCGGGAGACGTTGTACGTCCCCGTCCGGCCGGGACCCGTGGGATGCGTCGCGCGCATGTTCCGCACGCCCCTGGGCGGCCGCACGGCCGTCGGCTTCACCACCACCGAGCGCCTCACCGAGACGCTCGGCGCCGACCAGCAGTGGATCACCCTGTCGGAATCCGCGCTGCGGTCGCTCGCCCGGCCGCTGGGCGTCACGGCACTGACCGTGGACCCGCAGTTCGCCGCACCCGCCGTGTCGGACGTACCGGAGGAGACCGGTCGCCGGCTCGACCCCCAGACTCTCGGGGTCCTCAGGGTCACCGGCGCGGTCGCGCTGGTCGACGCCCTGGCCCTGTGGATCGGCTGAAAGGAGCGCCGTCATGACTCTCGTCACCGAGCACCTGGAGACCGCGTACCCCGACGCCGACCTGTCGGTGTGGCCCGCGTCCGCCTCCTCCGCCCCCCACGGTGAGGTCACCGTGGGCGGGGTCCCCCTGACGGAGATCGCCGAACGCTTCGGCACCCCCGCCTACGTCCTGGACGAGGGCGAGGTACGCGACCGCTGCCGTGCCTACCGCGCGGCCTTCCCCGACGGCGACGTGCTGTACGCCGCCAAGGCCTTCATGTGCCGTGCCATGGCCCACTGGGTGGACGAGGAGGGCCTCGGCCTCGACGTCTGCTCGGCCGGGGAGCTCGAGCTCGCGGTCGTCACCGGTTTCCCGCCGGAGCGCATCCTGCTCCATGGCAACGCCAAGAGCCCGGAGGACCTGGCCACGGCGCTGCGCCTCGGCGTGGGCCGGATCGTGATCGACAGCACCGGCGAGATCGCCCGGCTGGCCGCCCACGTCCCGCCGGGGGACCGGCAGAAGGTGCTGCTCCGCATCGTGCCGGGCATCGCCGCCGGTCACCACAACGCGGTGCGCACCGGAACCGACGACCAGAAGTTCGGGCTGTCCCTCACCGACGGATCGGCGCAGCACGCCATCGCGCGCGTGCTGGAGCAGCCGCGGCTGGAACTGGTCGGTCTCCACTGCCACCTGGGTTCGCAGATCAGCAGCGTCAAGCCGTACCTCGCGGCCGTGCGCCGGCTGGTCGGGCTGCTGGCCGCCGTACGCAGGCAGCACGGCGTCACGCTGCCGGAGCTGGACCTGGGCGGAGGGCACGCGGTCGCCTACCGGCCGGGCGAGGCGGCGATGGACCTGACGACGCTGTCCGCGCGGATACGCGCCGAGCTCGCCGAGGGCTGCGCGGCCGCCGGGCTGCCGGTGCCGCGGCTGACGGTGGAGCCGGGCCGCGCGATCGTGGGCCCCGCCGGTGTCGCGCTGTACCACGTGCTGTCGGTCAAGCGCACCGGCGGACAGACCTTCGTGGCCGTCGACGGCGGCATGAGCGACAACCCCCGGCCCGCGCTGTACGGGGTGCGCTACAGCCCCCGGCTGATCGGCCGTCACTCCACGGAGGAGCCGGCCCTGATGACCGTGGTCGGCCGGCACTGCGAGGCCGGTGACATCCTCGCCTCCGCGGTGCCCCTGCCGGCCGACGTCCGGCCCGGGGACCTGCTGGCGGTGCCGGTCGCGGGCGCCTACCACCTGTCGATGGCGTCCACGTACAACCTCGTCGGTCGTCCGCCGGTCGTCGCGGTCCACGAGGGCCGGGCCCGGCTGCTGGTCCGCCGCGAGTCGCTCGCCGACTTCCGCAACCGCGACATCGGGCTCTGAGCCCCGGGGCCCCGGGGCCCCACGACCAGGCGTCCCCGACGCCGTCCGAACGCCCTCCGGGCAGGTGATGTCCCCGCGTCCCCCTGCCCGGAGGTGCGCCATGCCCATTTCCGTTCCAAGAGGCCCGGTCCACGGGTCCCGATCCACCAGAAGAGAGAGTCCGGTGAGTGTGGAGTACGCCGTCCGCCTGATCGTCGCGGAGGGAATCCGATGACCACCGCACCCGCACCCGTCGGACCGGACCGTGAAAGCCCCGTGCTTCCCCCGGAGGCCGACGGGAAGCGCCGTGTCGGCGCAGGACTGCTCGACCCCGGACAGCTGTGGCTCGCCCTTCCCGACGCCCTGCGCAAGCTCAACCCGGTGACGCTGGTCCGCAACCCGATCATGTTCGTCACCGAGGTCGGCGCGGCCCTGACCACCGGGCTGGCCCTCGTCCATCCAACCCTGTTCGGCTGGCTGATCACGGTGTGGCTCTGGCTGACCGTCGTCTTCGGCAACCTCGCCGAGGCCGTCGCCGAGAGCCGCGGCAAGGCCCAGGCCGACTCCTTGCGCCGCATGCGCAAGCTGACCACCGCCCGCCGGCTGACCGAGGACGGCGAGAAGGTGGTGCACGCCATCGCGCTGCGCCGCGGTGACACCATCGTCGTCGAGGCCGGGGAGACGATCCCTGGTGACGGCGATGTCGTCGAGGGCGTCGCCAGCGTCGACGAGTCCGCCATCACCGGCGAGTCCGCACCCGTCATCCGCGAGGCGGGTGGCGACCGCTCGGCCGTCACCGGCGGCACCAGGGTGCTGTCCGACCGCATCGTCGTGCGCATCACCCAGGAGTCCGGACGCAGCTTCCTGGACCGGATGATCGGCCTGGTCGAGGGCGCCAACCGGCAGAAGACGCCGAACGAGCTCGCCCTCAACCTGCTGCTCGTCATGCTGACCTTCGTCTTCCTGGTCGCCGTCGTCACCCTGCAGCCCATGGCGATCTTCTCCAAGGGCTTCATGGGCGCCGCCCCCGACAGCGCCGCGATCACCGCCGACGGCGTCACCGGCATCGTCCTGGTCTCGCTGCTCGTCTGCCTCATCCCGACGACGATCGGCGCCCTGCTGTCGGCCATCGGCATCGCGGGAATGGACCGCCTGGTGCAGCGCAACGTCCTGGCCTCCTCCGGCCGCGCCGTCGAGGCCGCGGGCGACGTGAACACGCTCCTGCTCGACAAGACCGGCACCATCACCTACGGCAACCGGCAGGCGAGCGCCTTCCTGCCGGTCGGGGCCGTCGAGCCCGAACGGTTCGCCCAGTCCGCGCTGCTGTCGAGCCTCGCCGACCGAACCCCCGAGGGACGCTCCATCGTCGCCCACGCCCGCGAGCACTACGCGCTGTCCCACCACAAGGCCGACGAGATGGACCTGCCCGACGCCCGGTGGGTGGCCTTCAGCGCCACCACCCGCATGTCCGGGGTGGACCTCCCCGGAGGCAGGAAGCTGCGCAAGGGTGCCGCCGCCGCGGTCGCCGCCTGGGTCCGCGACGAGGGCGGAACGGTCCCGGCGGGCATGGACGTGTACGTCGAGCAGGTGTCCGCCGCGGGCGGGACGCCGCTCGCCGTCGCCGAACTCCCGGCCGGCGGCGGCCCCGCACGCGTCCTGGGCGTCATCCACCTCAAGGACGTCGTCAAGCCCGGGCTGCGCGAACGCTTCGAGGAGATGCGCCGGATGGGCATCCGCACCGTGATGATCACCGGCGACAACCCGGTGACCGCCCGCGCCATCGCCGAGGAGGCGGGCGTGGACGACTTCCTCGCCGAGGCGACCCCCGAGGACAAGCTCGCCCTGATCAAGCACGAGCAGGCCGGCGGCCACCTCGTCGCCATGACCGGCGACGGCACCAACGACGCCCCGGCACTGGCCCAGGCGGACGTGGGCGTCGCCATGAACACCGGCACCTCGGCCGCCAAGGAGGCGGGCAACATGGTCGACCTCGACTCCGACCCCACGAAGATCGTGGAGATCGTCGAGATCGGCAAGCAACTCCTCATCACCCGTGGCGCGCTGACGGCCTTCTCGATCGCCAACGACATCGCCAAGTACTTCGCGATCCTCCCCGCGATGTTCGGCGGGGTCTACCCGGCCCTCGACGCCGTGAACATCATGCGGCTGCACTCGCCCGCCTCGGCGATCCTGTCGGCCGTCGTCTTCAACGCCGTCGTCATCGTCGCGCTGATCCCGCTCGCCCTGCGGGGCGTGCGCTACCGGCCCAGCAGCGCCTCGGCGCTGCTCACCCGCAACCTGTGGGTGTACGGCCTCGGCGGGGTGGTCGCGCCGTTCCTCGCGATCAAGCTCATCG
Source organism: Streptomyces sp. NPDC001902 (assembly GCF_042891295.1). NCBI lineage: Bacteria > Bacillati > Actinomycetota > Actinomycetes > Kitasatosporales > Streptomycetaceae > Streptomyces > Streptomyces sp. NPDC001902. The sequence goes on from NZ_JBIATA010000027.1 coordinate 123,979, forward strand.
ACGTCGCCCTCGTCCAGTTCATCCCGGGGATCTGACCATGGCCGGTACCTCCACGCTGCCCCGCTGGGCCGCGCACCACCTCGCGGCCGTCCGCATGGTGCTCGCGCTCACCCTCCTCGTCGGACTGGCCTACCCCCTCGGCATGACGCTGCTCGCCCAGGCGCCGGGCCTGCGGGACGCCTCCTCAGGCGACACGCTCATCGGCAAGGCCTACACCGACGCCATGGGCGACCCGCTGCCCGGCTACTTCCAGTCGCGCCCCTCCAACGCGGGCGACGGCTACGACACCGCGGCCTCCGGCGCCGGCAACCAGGGCGCCGAGAGCGTCGTCGACACCCCCGACAGGCCCAGCCTGCTCACCCAGGTGTGCTCGCGCAGCAAGGCGATCGGCGAGCGGGAGCACGTCGACGGTTCGCGCCCCTACTGCACCCCCGACGGCGTCGGTGCCGTGCTCGGGGTCTTCCGCCAGGGCGGCACCACGGGCCGCGTGACCCGCGTCGTCAGCCTCAACCAGCCCTGCCCCGCCCGGCCGTTCCTCACGGCCTACGAGCACGTGGCCGTCCGCTGCGCGGAACCCGGCGCCGATTACACCCGCGCCGTCGTCACCCCCGTACGCGGCGACGCCCAGGCCCGCCCCGAGGTCCCCGCCGACGCGGTCACCGCCGGCGCCAGCGGCCTCGACCCCGACATCAGCCCCGCGTACGCGGGCCTCCAGGCACCCCGCGTCGCCCGCGAGCGGGCGGTCGGCGAGGACACCGTGCGCGCCCTGATCGCGAAGTACACCACCGGCCGCGCCCTCGGCGTGCTCGGCGAGCCCGCCGTCAACGTCGTCGAGCTCAACGCCGCCCTGGACCGCACCCACCCGACGCGCGGAGCGTGAGAGCAGACATGTACGGCTGGATCCAGGCCTCCCTCGTCATCGCCGTCGTGGTGGGCCTCCACGTCCCGCTCGGCGACTACATGGCACGCGCCTTCGAGGGCGGCCGCCACCTGAGACCCGAGCGCGCCCTCTACCGCCTGTGCGGCGTCGACTCCGACAAGGAACAGGACTGGCGGCACTACCTGTTCGCGCTGCTGGCCTTCTCGGCCGTGAGCATCGCCACCCTGTTCGCCCTGTTCACCCTGCAGGACCGGTTGCCGTGGTCGCTCGGTCGCGACGGCATGCCGTGGCGGCTCGCCCTGCACACCGCCGTCAGCTTCACCACCAACACCAGCTGGCAGAACTACGCGGGCGAGTCCACCACCGGCCACCTCGCCGTCATGGCGGGCCTGGGCACCCAGGCGTTCGCCTCCGGCGCGGTCGGCATCTGCGTCGCGCTGGCCCTCGTCCGCGGGCTGGTCCGGCGCGACACCGACCGGCTCGGCAACTTCTGGGTCGACCTCGTCCGCAGCGTCTTCCGCGTCTTCCTGCCCCTCGCGGTCGTCTCCGGACTCCTGCTGATCGCCCTCGGCGTGCCGCAGCACCTGTCGGGGAGCGACCAGCTCGCCGCCCCCGTCGGCTCCTGGGAGTCCATCAAGCTGATGTCGGGCGACGGCGGCGGTGTCTTCAACGCCAACAGCGCCCACCCCCTGGAGAACCCCTCGGCCTGGAGCAACACGCTCGAGATCGTGCTCATGCTCCTCATCCCGACCGCCCTGATCCGCACCTACGGCCGGCTCGTCGGCAGCCTGAAGCAGAGCTGGACCCTCCTCGCGGTGGTCGGCATCCTCTTCGGCCTGCTGCTGGCCGCCGCCAACCTCGCCCAGAGCGCCCACACCGGCACCGTCGGCGCCGCGGTGGGCGGCCAGACCGAGGGCACCGAGACCCGGTTCGGCGTCCCGGCGAGCACCCTGTTCGGCGTGTCGGCCACCGCCTCGGCGGACGGCGCCGCCAACTCCTCGTACGACAGCTTCTCCAGCCTCGGCGGCGGCGTCCTGCTGGCGGGCATGATGCTCGGCGAGATCGCGCCCGGCGGCACCGGGAGCGGCCTGTACGGACTGCTCGTGGCCGTCCTCGTCGCGGTCTTCGTCGGCGGCCTGATGGTCGGCCGCACGCCCGAGTACCTGCGCAAGCGGATCGGCACCGGGGAGATGCGGTACGTCGTGCTCTACGCGCTCGTCGCGCCCACCGCGATCCTGGTGTGCTCGGCCATCGCCGTCGCCCTGCCGGGCGGGCGCTCCTCGATGGGCAACCCGGGCCCGCACGGCCTGACCGAACTCGTCTACGCGTACACCAGCAACACGGCCGGCAACGGCAGCGCGATGGCCGGCTTCAACGGCGCCACCGACCTGCACAACCTGCTGATGGTCGTCGCCATGCTGATCGGCCGCTACGGCCCCGTGGTGTGCGTCCTCGCCCTGGCGGGGCGCCTCGCGCGCCAGCGGGCCGGCGTGGTCACGGTCGGCACCCTGCGCCCGCACGGGGTCAACTTCGTCGTCCTGGCCACCGGCGCCGCCCTGATCCTCGCCCTGCTGAACTTCCTGCCCGTCCTGTCCCTCGGCCCGGTGGCGGAAGGACTGCTGTAGTGCCGAGGGTCGGTCACCCCCCGATGCGAAGCTGAGGGGGTGACGAGGACCCAGTACTTCACCGCGACCAGCCTCGACGGCTTCATCGCCGACCCGGACGACTCCCTCGACTGGCTCTTCGAGGTCGAGGGGGAGGGCTTCGAGCGCTTCAGGGCCTTCTTCGCCGACGTCGGGGCCTTCGCGATGGGCGCCACCACGAACGAGTGGATCCTGCAGCACGACCGCCTCCTGGAGCGGCCCGGGAAGTGGACCGAGTACTACGGCACCACCCCGGCCTGGGTCTTCGCCCACCGGGACCTGCCCGCCGTCCCCGGGGCGGACGTCACCTTCGTGCGCGACGACGTCCGCCCCGTCCACCAGGCCATGGCCACCGCCGCCGGGGGCCGGAACATCTGGCTGGTGGGCGGCGGTGAACTGGTCGGCTCCTTCGCCGACCACGGGCTGCTGGACGACCTGATCCTGGGCGTCGCCCCGGTCACCCTCGGCGCCGGCGCACCGCTGCTGCCGAGGAGGCTGACCTCGGCCCGGCTGCGGCTGGCGGGCGTCGAGCGGGTCGGCCAGTTCGCCTACCTGACGTACACGACGCGCTGAGGCCGGTGCCGTCACCGGCGCCCGCGATGCGCGGCGCGGTTCGGTTCCGTGCGAGCATCTGCGGATGCTCATACTCGCCGACGAACTCGGACGTCTCGCCTGCACGGTGACGGGGGAAGGCCAGCCCGTCGTCCTCGTGCACGCGGGCGTCGCCGACCACCGGATGTGGGACGGGGTCGTGCCCGGCCTCGCGCAGCACCACACCGTCATCCGCTACGACATGCGCGGCTTCGGCCAGTCCCCGCCACCGGCCGGCCCGTTCAGCGAGCACGACGACCTGCGCCGCGTCCTGGATCACTTCGGCCTCGACCGCGCCCGCGTGGTCGGTGCGTCCTTCGGCGGCCGCGTCGCAATCGACTTCGCGCTCGCCAACCCCGGGCGCGTCCACTCCCTGGCCGTGCTCTCCCCGCCGTGGCCCGGGCACGACTGGTCGCCGCAGATGATCGCCTACGACGAGGCCGAGACCGAGGCGCTCGCGGCGGGCGACCACGAGGCCGCGGTCCGCGTCAACCTGGACATGTGGCTGCGCGGCCCGGCCCGCGGATGGGACGAGGTCCCCGCCGGGGCGGCCGACCGGCTCCGCGGGCCGCTGCGGACGGCGCTGACCCACCAGGGCGCCGTCGAGGCGCACTCACGGGGCCGCGCGGACGGCGACGTCGCCGCACTCTCCGTGCCCACCCTGATCGGCGTCGGCCTCCTCGACGTGCCGGACTTCCAGGACATCGCCCGCCGCTACGCCGCGACGATCCCCGACGCAACCCTGGAGGAGTTCCCGGCCGCGGCGCACCTCGTGGCCCTCGAAGCCCCCGCCGACGTCACGGCCGCCCTGCTTCCGTTCCTCGCCCGCTAGGGCCTGTCGTCAAATTGACGTCGGCCGCCCGTAGGGCGGGCCCCGCGGTTCCCCCAGCTCCGCTGGGAGGTACCCCCAAGTGCGGTGCATCGCAAGGCGGAGAGTCGTCCTCGTAGTGGGCTACTCGGACGATGCGACAACGCAGCCTGGGGGAGTGCCGTGCCTGGGGGGCACCTCCCAGCGCCAGCTGGGGGCGCGGCGCGGGGCAGGCGGGAATTTGACGACAGGCCCTAGCGCTGCCCGCACCGCCAACGCGGTGGCCGTCCGGTCCGCGCCGTCCGCCCGTGGGGGAGCGGGGGTACGGATCATCCCCGCGGGACCGTGGACGTCCGGCGCGCCCCTGCGCGCCGGACGGGGCAAGGGAAAGGAGCAACCCCTGTGGACATGAAACTCGAGGTCGTGGTGGTGCCCGTCGCCGACGTCGACCGGGCCAAGGACTTCTACATGGGCCTCGGCTGGCGGCTGGACGCGGACCTCACCACCGGCGAGGACTTCCGCGTGGTCCAGGTGACCCCGCCCGGCTCGCCCTGCTCGGTCATCTTCGGCACCGGGGTCAGCTCGGCGGCGCCCGGCTCGGTCCAGGGCCTCCACCTGATCGTGGAGGACGTGGTCGCCGCCCGCGAGGAACTCGTGGGACGCGGGGTCGAGGTGGCCGGACCGTTCCACGACGCCGGAGGGATCTTCCACCGTGCCGGGACGGAAGGACGTGTGTTCGGCCCCGACGCGGAGCGACGCAGTTACTGCTCCTTCGCGTCGTTCAGCGACCCCGACGGCAACGAATGGGTGCTCCAGGAAATCACGGAGCGGCTGCCGGGCCGCTGACCTCCGCCCCCGGTGCCGTACGGTTCCGCACCGCGGTCGCGCGCCGCGCCCGTGGTGCGGAACCTTCACACGGTGGCGACGGCCTTCTGAGGCCCGGTCACGCCGAGGATGGCGAGGCAGTTCGTCCACAGCGGGCTGAGGCGCCCGGTGTCGTTGTACAGCTTGGCGAAGAGCACCTGTCCCTCGAGCTGGGCGACGATCGACGCCGCGGCCGCGTGGGTGTCGGCGACGGTGACGTCGCCGCGCTCGCGGGCCTCGGTGACGACCTCGTCGATCATGTCGACCTGCGTCTCGAAGATCTCCTGCAGCCGTCCGCGGATGGACTCCGTCTGGTTGCTCATCTCCAGCGTCAGGTTGCCGAACATGCACCCGGAGACCGTGCCGCAGGACTGCTGCCCCGCGTGCTGGCTCTCCTCGGTCGCCTCGAACAGCCTGCGCAGCCGCTCCAGGGGTGCCTCGGCGGCGCCCAGGATGCGGGTCCACTCGCGCCTCTGCGCCGCCCAGTGCTCGTCGATGACGGTCAGGGCGAGGGCTTCCTTGGACTCGAAGAAATAGTAGAAGCTGCCCTTGGGCACCCCGGCCGCCTTGCAGATCTCGGCCACCCCCAGGGCGGAGTAGCCGCGCTGCTCGATGAGCGTCTGCGCGGCAGTGATGATCTTCTCCCTGGCATCACTCGTGCGTCCCATGACAGCAGTATACGACCGATCGACTATTGTGTCGTCGACCGGCCGGTCCCGCTGCTTCTCCCGGTCGGGAATCCCGACCGGCCCCCATCGTGGGCGCGCCGGCGGGACGTCCGCCAGGACCCGTTTCCTCCCTGCTGCGAGGCTGCGACTCCCACACGCCCCCCGTGACGGAGATCCGGCAGGCCAGGCCCTAGCATGGCGGCGTGGAGCTGCGTCAACTTCGGTATTTCGTCGCGGTCGCCGAGGAGCTGAACTTCGGGAGGGCGGCCGAACGGCTCCTGATCGCCGGGCCCTCGCTGTCCCAGCAGATCAAGGCGCTCGAACGCGACCTGGGGGTCAGGCTCTTCGACCGCGACCGCCGGTCGGTGTCGATCACCCCCGCGGGCTCGGCGCTGCTCCCGCACGTCCGGGCGCTGCTGGAGCGCGCCGACGACGTGGGGCGACGCGCCAAGCAGCTGGCCGGCTCGGAGGCGGTGCGGCTCGGCTACACCAACTGGCTCCCCGCCGACCTGGCGGCCCGTGCGTCCGCGGTGGCCCGGCTGCACGTGGACGCGTGGATCGGGCCCTCCCACACCCAGGCCGCCCGGGTGGCCGAGGGCGGCCTGGACCTCGCGATCTGCTGGGTGCAGACGGCGGACCTGGAGCGGTGCGGCCTGCGGTCCCGGCTCCTGGGCGCGGACCTGCTCTACGCGGTCTCCACCGGCGACGACACCAGTGCCGTCCGGGCCGAGGACACCGTCGTCCTCCTCGACGACGACACCACCACCTGGCAGTCGTGGAACGTCTACGCGGAGCGTTTCGCCGCCGACACGGGGGCCCGCACGATCCGTATCTCCGACGGCGGTATCACCGGCAGCGGATTCTTCGACCACGTCCGCCGCTGCCGCGGACCGGTCGTCAACTCCCCGAAGGGCCAGACCACCCCGCTCCCTCCGGACCTGGTCAAGCGGCCGGTGATCGCGCCCGAGGTCTACTGGACCTGGTCGCTGGTGTGGCGCGCCGACGAGGTCCGAGACTCGGTGCTGGCCGTGGTGGACGCCCTGGCCGAGGGCGTGGGCGACCTCGGCATCCACGGCCCGGACGTCTGGCTTCCCGACGGCGATCCCTACAAGCGATAGATTTTCGTCGGTATGCCGGAATTGTCGCTCGGCCCTCGCGGTTATAGGTGACCGGTCGGCTACCTTGCCGGCGCAGTCCACCCCCATCCATCGGGAGCAGGTCATGAGCGTTGAGGGTCAGAAGGTCGCGGTCGTCACCGGTGCGTCGCAGGGCATCGGTGCCGGTCTGGTCGAGGCGTACCGGAAGCTGGGGTACGCGGTGGTGGCCACGTCGCGGAACATCGGCGAGTCGGCGGACGCGGGGGTGGTGGCGGTGCGCGGGGACATCGCCGACTGGGACACCGCGGAGCGGGTGATCGCGACGGCGGTGGAGCGGTTCGGCCGGGTGGACACCCTGGTCAACAACGCGGGGATCTTCGTGGCCAAGCCGTTCACGGAGTACACCGAGGAGGACTACCGGGCCGTGATGGCGGTGAACCTGGACGGCTTCTTCCGCGTCACGCAGCTGGCGGTGGAGCGGATGCTCCAGCAGGGCGGGGGACACGTCGTCCAGATCTCCAGCAGCCTCGGGGACCAGCCGGACGCGAAGGTGACGTCGGTGCTGGCGTCCCTGACCAAGGGCGGCCTGCAGTCGGCCACGAAGGCGCTGGCGACCGAGTACGCGACGCAGGGCATCCGGGCGAACGCGGTGGCGCTGGGGACGATCAAGACCCCGATGCACCCGGTGGAGACCCACG
>NZ_JBIATA010000028.1:0-128624 GCF_042891295.1 Streptomyces sp. NPDC001902
AGACCGTTTCACCGGCCCCTCCGGGCTTTCCCTTCGTTGTCTCCAGCTTAGCAGATCCGATTTCCTTCTCTGCCACCCTCTGGAGGGGGTTTCGCCATCCGGCTTTCGCTTTTCGGCTTTTCCGACTCTATCAGACCGTTTCCGGCCTGATCCCCGGTCAGCGGGGCTTGTCCTCGCGGCTGTTGGGCCGTTCCGACTGGTGAAACGTTAGCGGATCAGTGGCGCCCGATGCCAATCGAGCAATTCCGTCGATCCTCATTCCGAAAAACGCACACGCGAACGAGACGGCACGAAGCCGTTCATCGAGGTGGGTCCTGCGGAATGGCTGCCCGGGGACCGACCGGAGTCGGTGTTCACCGGCGGGCAACTCGGAGAACATTACGGATCCCCCGTACGTCTGTCAAACCGGGGCAGCCGGGTCAGTCCAGGTCCCTCAGGCGGCCGCCGGCGTCCGGCTGGTCGGCCTCGACGCGGCGGAGGAGACGGGTCAGGAGGTCGCCCAGGACGTTGCGTTCGTCGAGGGCGAGGTCCTGGAGGAGGTCCGCTTCGAAGACGGAGGCCATGCGCATCGTCTCCAGCCACTTGCTGCGGCCGAGGTCGGTGAGCTCCACGATGACGCGGACGCGGTTGCTCTCGTCACGCTCCCGGGTGACCAGACCTTCCGCCACCATGCGGTCGATGCGGTGGGTCATGGCGGCCGGGGTGAGACCGAGTCGCTTGGCCAGGTCGCCGGGGCCGAGGCGGTACGGACGGCCCACGACCACAAGGGCCTTGAGGACCTCCCACTCGGCGCTGGTGATGCCGACGGCCGACAGGTGCCGGCTGTAGCCCACGTTCATACGGCGGTTGAGCCTGCCCAGGGCCGTGACGATCTTCTCGACCTGGGGGTCCACCTCGGGGTATTCGCGCTGGTAGATCGCGATCTGCTCATCGAGGTCCAGCTCCTGCGGGGTGCCGGCAGGGCCGTCGGCTGCACTCGTCATGGCAGGAGTGTCGCACGAAACTCGTTGGCCCTAAAGACTTCCGGCATGTACTGTTTAGCTTCGAAGTTTAAAGTTGAAGTCTTCAAGTTCGAGGACTACTGACCTAAGGGGTGAGTGTGACCACCGCGATGGGCGCCGCGCTGCGCCGGATCCAGCTGGGCAACGCGCTGAGCGCGTTCGGCAACGGTTTCACCGTCCCGTTCCTGTTCGTCTACGTGGCGCAGGTGCGGGGACTGGGAGCGGGCACGGCGGGTGTCGTGCTGTCCGCGTTCGCCGTCGCCGCGCTCGCCGTGCTGCCGTTCACCGGTCGGACGATCGACCGGAGCGGCCCGCTGCCCGTGCTGCTGACCGGTGCGTTCGCGGCGGCGGTGGGCTCCATGGGCTTCGGGCTCGCCTCGAGCGCCCCCCTGGTGATCACCGCGTCCGCGGTGATGGGCGCGGGCATCGCCGTGATGCAGCCGGCGCTGGCCACGCTCATCGTGTGGTGCTCCACGCCGAAGACGCGGTCGCGGGCCTTCGCGACGCAGTTCTTCCTGAGCAACCTCGGGCTGGGTGTCGGCGGCCTGTTGGGCGGGCTGCTGGTCGACACCTCGCGGCCGGACTCCTTCACGCTGCTGTTCTCGATCGAGGCCGCGATGTTCGTGGTCCTCGGTGTCGTCGCGGCTTCCGTGCGGCTGCCGAAGGCGGCGCGCTTGGAGGCGGCGCCGACGGACAAGGCGGCCGGCGGTTGGCGGGCGCTGTTCGCCGACCGGGCGATGGTGCAGTTGTGCGTGCTGGGCGGGGTGCTGTTCTTCGCCTGCTACGGGCAGTTCGAGTCGGGGTTGTCGGCGTACGCGGTCGAGGTGACCAAGGTGTCGCCGGCGACGCTGGGCGTCGCCCTCGCGGCGAACACCGCGGCGATCGTGGTGGCGCAGTTCCTCGTCCTGCGTCCGGTGGAGCGGCGGCGGCGCAGCCGGGTGATCGCGGCGGTCGGTCTGCTGTGGGCCCTGGCGTGGGTGGTCGCCGGTCTCGCGGGGCTCACGGGCTCCGCGCACGGGATCGCGACGGCCATGCTGATCGGCACGTACGCGCTGTTCGGGCTCGGCGAGGCGATGCTCTCGCCGACGGTCGCACCGCTGGTGGCGGACATGGCGCCGGAGCGGATGGTCGGCCAGTACAACTCGGCGTTCGCGCTGGTGAAGCAGTTGGCGCTGGCCGTGGGCCCGGCGGTCGGCGGGCTCATGGCGGGCAGCGGGATGTACGCCGAGTACATCGTGATGCTGGTCGCGTGCTCGCTGGCGGTCAGCGTGCTCTCGGTGCGGCTGGGCCGGCGTCTCACGGTCGGGCAGGACGCGCCGCTGCACGAGCCCGTGCTGGCGGCGTGATCCTCCCTCAGGTGGGGAGCGCGAACTCGCACCACACCGCCTTGCCGCCGCCGGGGGTCCGCCGGGATCCCCAGGCGGACGCGATGGTGGCGATGATGGAGATGCCCCGGCCGGCTTCGTCGGCCGGTTCGGCGCGGCGGCGGCGCGGCAGGTGGTCGTCGCCGTCGGTGACCTCGATGATCAGGCGCCGGTCGGTGCGCCGCAGCCGCAGCCGCATGGGCGGGACGCCGTGCTGGAGCGAGTTGGCGACCAGTTCGCTGGCGGCGAGGACGCCGAGGTCGACGAGTTCGACGGGGAAGCGCCAGGAGGTCAGCACGCCCTGCGCGAAGGCGCGGGCACGGGGGGCCGCCTCGATGCCGCCCAGCAGTTCCAGGGAGGCGTTGCGGAACAGCTCGGAGTCGTTGCCCTCGTGCTGCGGGTACTGCATGACGAGCACGGCGACGTCGTCGGCGTGCTCGGAGGTGACCCCGAGGGCGCGCAACAGGCGGTCGCAGATGACCTGGGGGCTGCCGGTGGCACCGGCGAGGGCGTTCATCAGGGCGGAGACGCCCTCGTCGATGTCCTCGCCGCGGCGCTCGATGAGGCCGTCGGTGTAGAGCACGGCGGTGGCACCGGGCCCGAGGGGGACGGAGCCTGAGGTGTGGACCCAGCCGCCGGTGCCCAGCGGCGGGCCGGTGGGTTCGTCGGCGCGGCGGACGGTTCCGTCGGCGTCGCGGACGACGATCGGCAGGTGGCCCGCGGAGGCGTACGCCAGCCGTCCCTCGCTGGGGTCGTGGACGGCGTAGACGCAGGTGGCGATCTGGGTGGCGTCGATCTCGGCGGCGAGGCCGTCGAGGAGCTGGATGACCTCGTGCGGGGGCAGGTCGAGGCGGGCGTAGGCGCGAACGGCGGTGCGCAGCTGCCCCATGACGGCGGCGGCGCGCACGCCGCGGCCCATGACGTCGCCGATGACGAGGGCGGTGCGGCCGGCGCCGAGGGTGATGACGTCGTACCAGTCGCCGCCGACGGCGGCGTCGGTGCCGCCGGGCTGGTAGGTGGCGGCGACGCGCAGGTCGTCGGGCTGTTCGAGCTCCTGGGGGAGCAGGCTGCGCTGGAGGGTGACGGCAGTCGCGTGGAGACGGCGCTCGCTCTCGCGGAGGCGTTCGGCCGCCTGGACCTGGTCGGTGACGTCGGTGGCGAAGACCAGGACACCGCCGGTGTCGCCGCCGTCCTTCACCGGGACGGGGCTGCAGGTGAGGGTGAAGTAGCCCTGCCGGGTGGCGGTGGCGACCCTGCGGGCCTTGACGGTGCGGGGCTTGCCGCTGCGGAAGACCTGGTCCATCAGGGGGAGCAGACCGAGCTCGGCGAGCTCGGGGAGGGACTCGCGGGCCGGCTCCCCTGCGGTGCGGGGGCCGAAGACCTCGGTCCAGGCCTCGTTGACGTACCCGAGGTGGTGCGTGGGCCCGTGCGTGACCGCGATGAGGGCGGGCAGCCGGCCCAGCACCTCGCGTACGGGGAGCGCGTCGAGGGTGTGCGCCGGCGCGTCGGGGTGCTCGGCGGCCTCGCCGCGCGCCGCGGGGACCGCTCCGCCGGACGGGGGTTCGGCACCGGCGGCCGCCGCCTGGGCATTGCGTCGTTGTGTTCCGGGGAGCCGGGCGCTCCAACGCGTGAGGTTCAAACGTCCGATTCCTCGTATTTGTCACTCTTTGCAGGTGCTGGCGCACGCTTGGTCACGGGGTCCAGTGTGGCCGACCCACCGCTCCGGGGGAATCGGCCACCGCATCCGCACTGGCGGTCAGGGCGCGTCGGGCTTGCGGCCGGTCTCCGCGGCGAGCTCGAACTCGGCGCGGGGGTTCTCCAGCGAGCCGAGCGAGACGATCTCCCGTTTGAAGAGCCCGGACAGGACCCATTCGGCCAGGATGCGCGCCTTGCGGTTGAAGGTGGGCATCCGGCTGAGGTGGTACGCGCGGTGCATGAACCAGGCAGGGTAGCCCTTGAGTTTGCGCCCGTAGACCTGTGCCACGCCCTTGTGGAGGCCGAGTGAGGCGACCGAGCCCGCGTACTCGTGACGGTAGTCGGTCAGCGGCTCGCCGCGCAGGGTCGCGACGATGTTGTCGGCCAGGACCCGGGCCTGGCGCAGGGCGTGCTGGGCGTTGGGCGCGCAGAGCGCCTCGGGGTCGTCGGAGGTGACGTCCGGGACGGCGGCGGCGTCGCCCGCGGCCCAGGCGCCCTCGGTGCCGGCGATCCGCAGGTCCGCGGTGCACTTGATCCGGCCACGCCCGTTGAGCGGCAGGTCGGTGCGGGAGAGCACGGGGTGCGGCTTGACCCCGGCCGTCCACACCAGGGTGCGGGTGGGGAGGCGGGAACCGTCGTCGAGGACGGCGATGCGGTTCTCGCAGGACTCCAGCCGGGTGTTCAGGCGGATGTCGACGTTGCGGCCGCGCAGCTCGCGGACGGCGTACCGGCCCATCTCCTCGCCGACCTCGGGGAGGATGCGGTCGGTGGCCTCCACCAGGATCCACCTCAGGTCGTCGGCCTCGACGTTGTGGTAGTAGCGCACCGCGTAGCGGGCCATGTCCTCCAGCTCGCCGAGGGCCTCCACGCCGGCGTAGCCGGCGCCGACGAAGACGAAGGTCAGGGCGGCCTCGCGGACCTCGACGTCCCGGGTGGAGGAGGCGATGTCGAGCTGCTCCAAGACGTGGTTGCGCAGCCCGATGGCCTCCTCGACGGTCTTGAAGCCGATGCCGTGCTCGGCGAGACCGGGGATCGGCAGGGTGCGGGAGACCGAGCCGGGTGCCAGCACCAGGTGGTCGTACGGCAGCTCCAGCGCGGCGGAACCCTCCTCCTCGGTGGCGAGGGTGGTGAGGGTGGCGACCCGTTTGCCGTGGTCGATGCGCCGGGCCTCGCCGACGACCAGCGTGCAGCGGTCCAGGACCCGGCGCAGGGGCACCACGACGTGGCGCGGCGAGATGGAGCCGGCCGCCGCCTCGGGCAGGAAGGGCTGATAGGTCATATAGGGCTGCGGTTCGACCACGACGATTTCCGCTTCGTCGCGCTTCAGCCTGCGCTGCAGCCGCAAAGCGGTGTACATGCCCACATAACCGCCGCCGACGACCAGGATGCGTGGGATCCCGGATTCTTCTGCCGCACCGGACGGCCCCTTGAGTGCTGCCATCGTCCCATGAGGCAATGGGCCATCGGGGTTTGTCCACAGGGCGTACGGCAATGAATGGCCGAATCCTGTTCTCCGGCAGGTCACGGGCGGGTTGCCGACCGGTGTGAAGTGCCGGAACGGAGAATCGGCGGCCGTGGTACTCCGATCGTGGGTGGACTCCCCCTTCATTCTTGACCGGGGCTCAACTATGTTCGTATCCGGCCGGGGTGCCCGTGCGGCGTCGTCCGCCGTCTCCCGGCGATCATGGGGTGGGGAGTCTCCGGGGGGAGACGCGATTAACCGGGGGATACACATATGCATATCCAGGACCCTCAATGGGCGATGACCGCGACCGTCAGCAGTCATCCGGAAACGGTCGTACGGGGTGTCGGCGGCAGTCGTACGTCGCCGTTGCGCGTGGACGCGCAACGCAACCTCGAGCACGTGCTGCGGGCCGCCCGCGAGGTCTTCGGCGAGCTGGGGTACGGCGCGCCGATGGAGGACGTGGCGCGGCGGGCCCGGGTGGGCGTCGGCACCGTCTACCGGCGCTTCCCCAGCAAGGACGTGCTGGTGCGGCGCATAGCCGAGGAGGAGACGGCACGCCTGACGGAGCAGGCGCGCGCGGCCCTGGGCCAGGAGGAGGAGGCCTGGTCGGCGCTGTCCCGCTTCCTGCGGACGTCGGTGGCCTCCGGCGCCGGGCGGCTGCTGCCGCCGCAGGTGCTGCACGTGCAGCCGGCCGGTGCCTCGGACGGGGCGCGCGTGCCGCAGCAGCGCGGGGCGGGGGAGGACGTCGCCTCGGGCGCCGGTGTGGCCACGCTGCTGGACGTCGTCGGGCAGCTGGTGGAGCGGGCGCGGGCGGCCGGTGAACTGCGCGCGGACGTGTCGGTGGCCGACGTGCTGCTGGTCATCGCCACCTCGGCGCCGTCACTGCCGGACCCCGCCCAACAGGCGGCCGCCTCGGGCCGGTTGCTGGACATCCTGCTGGAGGGGCTGCGGTCCCGTCCGGGAGCGTGAGGCTGACCCGTTCAGGTGATGACCCGCGTCCGGGGGGTGAAACTCCCCGGACGGGTGGTTCTGGTGCTTGACAGCTCGTCGGACGGTACGGGTGTGCCACTCTTACGCCCGTGGATGAAGGAAACGGGGAGTCCGGTCCGCCCGCGGAGGCGGGGGCGGACTCCGGAGGGGACCCGCCGTCCGGCCGTGTACCCGGGCAGCGGGATCCGCTCGCGGAACGCCTCCCCGAGGCCCCGGACACCCCCGGGGCGCAGCTGTCCGACGCCGACCTGGTCGCCCGTGTGCGCGGCGGCGACGACAGCGCGTACGAGGAGCTGTACCGGCGGCACGTGGCGGCCGTGCGGCGCTACGCACGGGGCTGCTGCCGTGACCGGCACACCGCGGAGGACCTGACCGGCGAGGTCTTCGCCCGCACGCTGCAGGCGATCCGCGGCGGCAGCGGCCCGGACGCCGCCGTGCGGGCCTACCTGCTCACCACGGTGCGGCGGGTGGCCGCGTCGTGGGGCAGCACCGCCAAACGGGAGCAACTGGTCGACGACTTCGCGGTGTTCGCGGTCACGTCGGCCGGTGCCGCGGCGGGCGAGGGCGCCCAGGAGCTGGGTGCGGACGTGCGCGCGATGCACGAGGCCGAACGCTCGCTTGCCATCCAGGCCTTCCGTACGCTCCCCGAGCGCTGGCAGGCGGTGCTGTGGCACACCGCTGTCGAGGAGGAGTCACCCAGCAAGGTCGCTCCGTTGCTCGGCCTGACGGCCAACGCGACGGCCGTCCTCGCGCACCGCGCCCGCGAGGGACTGCGCCAGGCCTACCTGCAGGCGCACGTCTCGTCCTCGTTGACCGCGGAGGGGGCCTGCGCGCGCTACGCGGACCGGCTCGGCGCGCACGCCCGCGGCGGTCTGCGGATGCGGGCCGACCGGGAGCTGCGCAAGCACCTGGAGGAATGCGCCAAGTGCCGCCTCGCGGCGGCGGAGCTGGCGGACGTGAACGCGGCGCTCAAGGGGCTGCTGCCGGTCGCGGTCGTCGGCTGGTTCGGCGCGGCGTACGCGGCGAAGGCGGCGGGCATCGCCGCGGGCGGTGTGGTGGCCGGCGCGGGTGCCGCGGCCGCCGCAGCGTCGGGCGGCGCTTCGGGCGGTGGTGCGGCGGCGGGTGCCGGTGGTGCGGCGGCCGCCGAAGGGGCCGCCGCACCGGTGAAGATCACCGTTGCCGCTGGGCTGGCGCTCGCGGCGGCCGGTGCCGTGGTGGCGATCGCCCTGACCGGGAACGACAGCACACCCCCGCCGCAGGCGGAGAGCAAGCCCTCGGCCGCGCCGGTCGTACCGGCGCCGGCCCCCACACCGACCCCTTCGCCGTCGCGGCGCTCCCCGGCGCCGAGCCCGACGCCGTCCGTCCAG
Source organism: Streptomyces sp. NPDC001902 (assembly GCF_042891295.1). NCBI lineage: Bacteria > Bacillati > Actinomycetota > Actinomycetes > Kitasatosporales > Streptomycetaceae > Streptomyces > Streptomyces sp. NPDC001902. The sequence continues at coordinate 7,883 of NZ_JBIATA010000028.1, forward strand.
GCTCCCGTACGGGCCGTCACCCCGACCCCGACACCTCCGACGCGCCCCGTCGAGGAGCCGGCGCCCACACCCAGCGAGCCCCCGGCGCCGTCCCCCAGCCGTACCCCCGGGCCGACGCACACGCCCACACCGACGCCGACCCAGGCGCCCGAGCCGGTGGTCTACCGGCTGAGCGCGCTCGGGCACGACGTCCTCGGCCGGTCGGACCGGCCCACGATCCGGCTCGGCGACTGGGTCTGGCAGCGCTGGGGCCTCGGCATCGACGGCACGCGCTACCCCGACGGCGTCACGGTCGGTGCGCCGTCCGCCGTCACCATCGACCTCAACCGCTCCTGCACCGCCTTCGACGCCGTGGTCGGCATCGACGACGTCGCACTGGGCTTCGGCGCGGCGCGTTTCTCGGTCCACGGCGACCACGGGCGGTTGTGGCGCTCCGAGGTGCTGCGCGGCGGTGACCCGGGGGTGCCGGTGCACGTGCCGATCGCCGGCAACGCCCGCATCCGGCTGACGGTCGAGCCGACGCGCAGGTTCCACCTGGTGAACGTCGCGGACTGGGCGGTGTCGCGGATCACCTGCGACTGAGTTGTGCCGCCGCTCCCCGTCGGTTCAGCCGGCGGGGACCTCGCACGCTCCGTCGGCGCAGGCGTCCGCCGCAGGGGCGGCGGGTACCGTGCCGGTCTCCTGGGCGACCTGCTCCAGCACGCGCAGGAAGGTCGAGGTCTCCTGGCCGCCCTGGACGGCCCACTTGCCCTCGAAGACGAAGGTCGGGACGGCGTTCACACCGATGCTGCGGGCGTCGTCGATCTCGGCCAGCACCTCCGCGAGGCCCTCGTCGGAGGCGAGGAAGGCGGCCGCGCGGTCGCGGTCCAGCCCTGCCTCGGCGGCGAGGGCGGCCAGGGTGGCGCGGTCGCCGACGTCGGCGCCCTCGGCGAAGTGCGCCACGAGCAGCCGGTCCTTGAGCGCGGCCTGCTCCTTGGCGCCGTACGCGTTCAGGGCGTGCCAGAGCAGGCGGTGGGCGAGCAGCGTGTTGTTCTCGATGGCGCGGTCGAAGTCGAAGGCGAGGCCCTCGGCGCGGCCGAGCTCCGCCACCCGGGCGTCCATCGCCGCGGACTGCGGGCCGTAGCGCTCGTCGAGGTAGGCGCGGTGGGGCTCGGGGGTGTCGGACTTGTCGGGGGCGAGCTGGAAGGGGCGGTAGACCACCTCGACCTGGTCGGCCTGCGGGAAGGCGGCCAGCGCCCGCTCGAAGCGGCGCTTGCCGACGTAGCACCAGGGACAGGCGATGTCGCTGTAGATCTCGACCTTCATGCTCTCTCCGTCACCGAAACCGTCAGTTGAATCCTCAAGCCTGCAACGAAGAGCCCGTCCCCGGCCATTCCCCTAGGCGATCACCTCGGCCAGCAGCGCGTGGGCGCCCTCGCCGCCCAGCCCGTGGCCTGCGGTGCGGGCCCGCTCGTACGGCTCGTCCCCCAGGGCCGCACGGGCCGCCGCCTCCGCCGCGCGCACCCCCTCCTCCTCCGGGACCGGGCGCGGCAGGTCCGCGCGCAGGCCGTCGGCCGCACCGTGCAGCCGGGCGGCCCGTACGGGATCGCCGAGGGCCACCAGCACCTCGGCGGCGTACTCGGCCACCGCCGCCAGACGCGGTTCGGCGCAGAAGCCGTCGAGTCCCGCACGCAGTGCCTCCGCGAGCCCGGCCAGGGCACCCGCCGTGTCGCCCTCGGCGGCGGCCACCCGGGCCGAAAGGCTCGCCACGAGCAGCTCGAAGTCCGGTGGGGGCGTGCCCAGACGGCCCTCGCTGTGCGCGAGGTCGACCAGCTCCCGGGCCTCCCGGAGCTCGCCCCGGCGCAGCACGATCGTCGCCAGCAGCGCTCGGATGTAGGCGCGGGCGTCCCACACCCCGTACTGCTCGGCCTCCTCGGCGGCCTGGCGCAGCAGCTCCTCGGCGCGGGCGTCGTCGCCCTGGCGGTGGGCCACCTCACCCATGCGGGAACGGACGAAGATGCCCTCCACGTGCGCGCCCAGTTCACCGCCGAGGCGCAGGGCCTCCTCCAGGTCCGCCCGCGCCGCCGCGTAGTCGCCGTACGCCAGCGCCATCTCGGCGCCGGCCTCGCAGACCTGGGCGCGCATCCAGCGGTCCCCGAGCCGCTCGCTGAGTTCCAGCAGCTCCGGCCAGTCCGCGTCGGCCCGGGGGAGCCCGCCGGGGAGGTCGATCGTGATGTGCGTACGGAACATCAGCGCCGCCGCCAGTTCCCACGCGCCGCCGTACGCACGGCAGGTGGCCACCATCGTGTCCGCGTGCCCCCGGATCGCCTCGTGGCGGCCCACGACGTAGTCGCAGAACGGCCACAGCATGCCGGGGAAGCGCGCCGAGTGCGGGCCCGGCACGCTGTACACCTCGACGATCCGCGAGGCCAGCGCCAGCATCTCCCGGCTCTGCATCTCCTCGCGGGGGATGGTGTCGCTGACCACGAAGAGGTGGAGCAGCCGCAGGTTCATGCGCGACCAGAAGCCCGGGGCGCCGGGATCGTCGGGGAGTTCGGCGAGCCCGATGAGCCGGACGAGCCACTCCCGCGCCTCGTCGCGGAAGTTGCGCAGCCACCAGAACCAGCCCATGGCCAGGGCCAGTTCGATCCCCTCCGCCTCGTCCCCCGCGTCGATCGTCCGGCGCAGCACGGCCCGTACGTTGTCCAGGTCCGCCTCCACACGGGCCGCCCAGACCAACTGCTCGGGGCCGCGCAGGCCGGAGTCCGCGGTGCGGGCGAAGTCCGCGAAGTACGCGGTGTGGCGGCGGGCCGCCTCCGCCAGGTCGGCGGGATCACCGGCGGCGCGCTCGACGGCGTACTCGTGGATCGTCTCCAGCAGCCGGTAGCGCACCTCCTCCGCGCCGTGGTCGACGACGACCAGGGACTTGTCCACGAGCTGGCCGACCAGCTCCAGCGCCTCCTCCCCGCACACGGCCTCCGCCGCCTGCAGCGTGCAGCCGCCGGCGAAGACGCTCAGCCGGCGCAGCGTCGTGCGTTCCGCCTCGCCGAGCAGGTCCCAGCTCCAGTCGACGACCGCGCGCAGCGTCTGCTGGCGGGGCAGCGCGGTGCGGCTGCCGCCCGTCAGCAGCCGGAAACGGTCGTCGAGGCGGGCCGCGATCTGCCGCGGGGTGAGCACCCGCAGCCGCGCGGCGGCCAGCTCGATGGCCAGCGGCAGCCCGTCTAGGCGGCGGCAGATCTCGTCCACCGCCGCCGTGTGGTCGAGGTCCGCGTCGAACCCGGGACGCACGGCCGCCGCGCGCTCCACGAACAACCGGTGCGCGGTCGGCAACGGCAGCGGCTCGACCGGGCGCACCGTCTCGCCCTGCAGGCCCAGCGGCTCGCGGCTCGTGGCGAGCACGGTCACACCGGGGCAGGCGGCGAGCAACTGGTCGGTGAGGGCGGCCGCGGCGTCGATGACGTGCTCGCAGTTGTCGAGCACCAGCAGCATGCGGCGCTGCGCGCAGTGCTCCAGGAGCCGGGCGGCCGGGTCGGCCTCCTGGCCCGCGCTGCGCACCTCTCGGGCGGCGGCCAGCACGGCCGTGTCACGGCGTCCGATCGCGCTCAGCACGGCGTCCGGCACGGCGGCGGGGCGGTCCAGCGGGGCGAACTCCGCCAGCCACACCCCGTCCGGGTAGGCGGAGGCCCCGGCCACCGCGGCCGCGGCCTCCTGCGACAACCGCGTCTTGCCGGAGCCCCCGGGGCCGGTCAGCGTCACCAGGCGGTGCCTGCCGTCGGTCAGGCTCGCGCGCAGCACGCCCAGTTCGGCCTCGCGGCCGACGAAGCTGGTGAGGCGGGCCCGCAGGTTCCCGGTGCGGGGCGGGACGGCGGGGGCGGGAGTGGCCGTCGGGGCCGGCGGTTGCGGTTCGGCCGACAGCAACTGGGCGTGCAGGGTCTTGAGTTCGGCGCCCGGGTCGGTGCCGAGGCGGTCGGCGAGGGCCAGGCGGGTGTCCTCGTACGCGGCCAGGGCGTCGGCGGAGCGGCCCGTCGCGCGCAGCGCCCGTATCAACTGCGCCCGGAACGGCTCGTGCAGCGGGTGCTCGGCGACCAGCCCGCGCAGCTGCGGCAGCAGTTCACCGGCGCGGCCAAGCACCAGGCACGCCTCGATGCGGTGGTACGTCGCGGTCAGCCGCAGGTCCTCCGCCCGGGCGGCGGCGGAACCCCGGTCGGGCAGGTCCGCCAGGGCGGGGCCGCGCCACAGCGCGAGCGCGGCCTCCAGGGTCTCCGCGGCGGCGTCGGGGTCACCGGCGTCGAGGGCGGCACTGCCTTCGCGTGCCAGGCGCTCGAAGAGGTGGAGGTCGACGTCGTCCGGGGTGGCCGTGACCAGGCGGTAGCCGGCGGGGCCCGAGGCGATCGTGTTGTCCTGGGACCCGAGGGCGCGGCGCAGCCTCGACACGAGCGCCTGCAGTGCGCCGGGAGCGTCCTGGGGCGGCTCGTCGCCCTCGCCGCCCCACACCTCGGCGATCAGGGCGTCCGGGGACACCGCGTGCGGGGCGTGCAGCGCGAGTGCGGCGAGCAGGGCCCGCAGCCGCTTGCCGCTGCCCAGGGGCACGGGCGCGCCGGTGGGGCTGCGCGCCTCCGTGGCGCCGAGGATCAGGTACCGCACGGGGCCATTCTTACGGTGCGGGCTCTGCGAGGCGAAGCCGTTTCCCCGTGCGGGTGCGTTGCGCTTCGCGGACCGGGGTTCGCGGTACGGCCCGTCATTCGTGTGCGGGTGCGTTGCGCTTCGCGGACCGGGGTTCGCGGTACGGCCCGTCGTGCGTGTGCGGGTGCGTTGCACTTCGCGGACCGGGGTTCGCGGTACGGCCCGTCGTGCGTGTGCGGGTGCGTTGCGCCTGCGGCGGGCATCCCCCACCCTCCCGCCCGATTGCCCGGCGCGGTCAGTGACCGCCTCGCTGCGTACGTATGGGGTCGGTGCCGCGCCGGGGTCCCCCCGGCCGAAGGCTGGGGGAGTGCGCCGGCGCGGCCCCGACCCCACGCCAACGATGCGCTGGCCCGCACTGACCGCGCCGGGCAATCGGGCGGGAGGCGGGGAAACCGCCCGCCGCAGGCGCAACGCACCCGCACACAAACACCCGGCCGTAAGGGGCACCGCATGCGGAACGGTGCCCCCCGGAGGGCTTAGTTCCGGTCGTCGTCCTCGTCGCGCGGGCCGAGGAGCTCGTCCGCGAGGGAGGGGAGGTCGTCGAGGGGGGTCTCCTCGGCCCATGAGGGGCGGGGGCGGGGGCGGCGCCCCTCCGCGGGGACGGACGGCATCTCGCGCGTGCGCTCGTTCTCCGGGTCACGCGGCGCCGCAGCCGGCTCCTCGGGCCGGAAGATGCCGGGCGGCACACGGTCGGCGGAGGGGACGGGCGGCAGGACGGCCGTGTCGTCCGCGGCGCCGGGGGTGACCGGGGGCAGAACGGCCGTCTCCTCCGCGTCGGTGGGCTCGGGGGGCGCGGCGGGCCGCGGCGGCCGCGGCGTCTCGGCGGTCTTCGTGAAGTCCGGGAAGGCCGGCTTGACCGGCGGCAGGACCGCCGTCGCGTCGTCGACCGGCACCGCGCGCAGCACGGCGGTCTCCGCGTCCCCGGCCGCCCCGGCCGAGGGGGCCGGCGGCCGCGGGGTCTCCACGGTCTTCGTCGTGTCCTCCGCCTCGACGCGGGCCTGCTCGGCCCGCATCAGGGCCTCCTCGGCCTTGCGCTGGCGCTCCAGGCGGCGTTCCTCGGCCTCGGCGCGGAGACGGGCCTCCTCCTCGGCCTGGCGGCGCAGGCGTTCCTGCTCCTCGCGGCGGACGCGCTCCTCGGCCTCGCGGCGGGCGCGCTCCTCCTCCGCCTGCCTGCGGGCCTCCTCGGCCTGGCGGCGGGCCTCCTCCGCGGCGGCCTCCTCGGCCTCGAGGCGGGCGGCCTCCTCCGCCCGGCGGCGGCGTTCCTCCTCCTCCGCGCGCAGCTTCTCCAGCTGGGCCTGGCGCTCGCGTTCGAGCCGCTCCTCCTCGGCCTTGCGGGCGGCCTCCTCCTCGGCGCGCCTGCGGGCGTCCTCCTCGGCCTGGCGGCGGGCCTCCTCGCGGGCCTCGACCTCCTTCTCCGACAGGGGGAGGATCTCGTCGAGACGGTGCCGTATCACCGTCGTGACGGCCTCCGGCTCCTGGGCCGCGTCGACGACCAGGTAGCGCGCGGGGTCGGCCGCGGCGAGCGTGAGGAAGCCGGAGCGCACGCGGTCGTGGAACTCCGCGGGCTCGGACTCGAGCCGGTCGGGCGCCTCGGTGAAGCGTTCGCGGGCCGCCTCGGGGGTGACGTCGAGCAGGACGGTCAGGTGCGGGACGAGACCGTCCGTCGCCCAGCGCGAGATGCGGGCGATCTCGGTCGGCGCGAGGTCGCGCCCGGCGCCCTGGTAGGCGACGGAGGAGTCGATGTAGCGGTCGGAGATGACGACCGCGCCGCGCTCCAGCGCGGGGCGTACGACGGTGTCGACGTGCTCGGCGCGGTCGGCGGCGTACAGCAGGGCCTCGGCGCGGTGGGAGAGCCCGCCGCTGGAGACGTCGAGCAGGATCGAGCGGAGCCGCTTGCCGACCGCCGTGGCGCCCGGCTCGCGGGTGACGACGACCTCGTGGCCCTTGCCGCGGATCCACTCGGCGAGGGCCTCGACCTGGGTGGACTTGCCGGCCCCGTCGCCGCCCTCGACGGCGATGAAGAAGCCGGTGGGGGCGGGCGCCTGCTCGGGGTCGCCGCCGCGCAGCGCCTCGCGCAGGTCGCGGCGCAGGGGGACGCCCTGGCGGTCGTCGGTCTTGCCGAGGACGAGCGCGGCGACGGGCAGCAGCAGGGCGCCGATCAGCATGAGGGCGTAGGCGGCGCCGCCGTGGTCGAAGGTGAAGTGCCCGTTGACGACGCGGTGCGGGCCGATGCCCCCGGCCAGCAGGGGGGCGCCGACGGCGCCGACCGCCATGAGCAGGCGCGCGACCGCGTGCAGGTGGTCGGTGGCGCGGGCCCGGCGGGACTCCTCGGTCTCCTGGTCGATGAGGACGTGCCCGGTGTTGGCGGTGATCCCGGCCGCGGTGCCGGCGAGCAGCGCCAGCAGCAGCACCGTCGTCGGGTCGGGCACGATGCCGGTCAGCAGCAGGGCCAGACCTGTGACGGCGATGGCGATGGCGAGCAGGCGGCGCCTGGACAGTCCCGGGAAGGTGTGCGGGGCGATCCGGATGCCGAGCACGGGGCCCGCGGTGAGCGCCAGCACCAGGAGTCCGTAGCCGACCGGGCCCCCGCCGAGGTCGGCGGCGTGCAGCACGGCCAGCGCCACGGCGGCGGCGATGGCACCGGCGACGGTGGTGGTGCCGAGCACGAGCAGCGGTACGGCGCCGGTGCGCCCGCGGTCGTTGCTGCGCAGGCCCTGCAGCGGGGAGCGGAGCGGGGTCGCCTGGTCGCCCGGCAGCTCCAGCAGGTACAGGACGGCGCCGGAGGCGGCGAACAGCCCGGCGGCGACGTAGGAGGCGAGCGCGGCCTGGTGCAGGCCGAACCAGTCGACGCCGAGGCCGATCAGGTTGCCGACGAGCGTGACGACGACGAGGCCCGCGGCGGCGATCGGGAAGGCGACGAAGCCGGTGCGCTGGTCGAGGCGGCGCAGCGCGTCGAGGCGGTCGGGCAGCGGACGTACCGTTCCTGCGCCGGGCGCGGGCGCGGGCAGCAGCCCGGGGGCGGCGCCGTCCTTGGCGACGGTCCACAGCCGCTCGGCCACCCCGGTGACGAAGACGGTGACCAGCAGCCAGGCGACGGCGTCGGCCGGTACCCAGTCGATCCACAGCGGGGCGACGATCAGCAGCGCGAGGCGTACGACGTCGGAGCCGATCATCGTCCACCGGCGGTCCAGCACGCCGCCGGGCCCGGTGAGGGAGCCCAGCGGGCCGAGCAGTACGGCGCCGAAGAGCAGGGCGGCGAGGACCCGCGCCCCGAAGACGGCCGCGACCGCGAAGGCCGCGCCGCGGTATCCGCCGCCGAAGGCCTGGGCGCCGACGGCGGCCTGCGCCGTCAGGACGACCAGGACCAGCAGGGCGAGCCGGTCGCCGACGGTGCCGGTCAGCTGAGCGCCCCACAGCTTGCGCAGGGGAGGGATCTTCAGCAGGGCACCCACGGCGCGTTGCCGCGAGTCGGCCTCGAGTTCGTCGGCGAACGTGTCCGTTGGCTGCTCGGATCGCGTCATTCCGCCAGCCTATCGGGACACGGTGCCGTCCCGGAGGGCGCCTGCCGGGACCGCACCCGCCGTGCGGCCCCCGCGGGGACTACTCGGCGGGCTCGGCGGCCGCGGAGGCGGTCTTCTTCGCCGTGGTCGTGGCCTTGGCGGCGGTCTTCTTGGCGGTCGTCTTGGCCGCCGCGGTCTTCTTCGCCGCGGTGGTCTTGGCGGCCGTCTTCTTCGCCGCCGTCTTGGTCGCGGTCGCCTTCTTCGCCGGGGCCTTCTTGGCCGCCGTCTTCTTCACCGTCTTCTTGGCGGGGGCCTTGGCCCGCTTCTCCGCGAGCAGCTCGTAGCCGCGCTCGGGCGTGATCGTCTCGACGTCGTCGTCACGGCGCAGTGTGGCGTTGGTCTCGCCGTCGGTGACGTACGGGCCGAAGCGGCCGTCCTTGACGACGACGGGGCGCTCGCTGACCGGGTCGGTGCCCAGTTCCTTCAGCGGGGGCTTGGCCGCGGCGCGGCCGCGCACCTTCGGCTGGGCGTAGATCGCCAGGGCCTGGTCGAGGGTGATCGTGAAGAGCTGGTCCTCGGTCTCCAGGGAGCGCGAGTCGGTGCCCTTCTTCAGGTACGGGCCGTAGCGGCCGTTCTGCGCGGTGATCTCGACGCCCTCGGCGTCGGCGCCGACGACGCGCGGCAGCGACATCAGCTTGAGCGCGTCCTCCAGCGTCACCGTGTCGAGGGACATCGTCTTGAAGAGGGAGGCGGTGCGCGGCTTGACCGCGTTCTTGCCGGTCTTCGGGGTGCCCTCGGGGAGGATCTCGGTGACGTACGGGCCGTAGCGGCCGTCCTTGGCCACGATCTGGCGGCCGGTCTCCGGGTCGGCGCCCAGCTCGAAGTCGCCGCTGGGCTTGGCCAGCAGCTCCTCGGCGAGCTCGACGGTCAGCTCGTCCGGCGGCATGTCGTCGGGTACGTCGGCACGCTGCCCGGTCTCGCCCTCGGTCTCGGCGGCCTTCTCCACGTACGGGCCGTAGCGGCCGACGCGCAGCACGATGCCGTTGCCCACGGGGAACGAGGAGACCTCGCGGGCGTCGATGGCGCCGAGGTCCTCGACGAGTTCCTTCAGGCCGCCGAGGTGGTCGCCGTCGCCGTTGCCCGCGTCCGCGGCACCGCCGACGGGGGTGTCGCCCTCGCCGAAGTAGAAGCGGCGCAGCCACGGCACCGCCTGTGCCTCGCCGCGGGCGATGCGGTCGAGGTCGTCCTCCATCCGCGCGGTGAAGTCGTAGTCGACGAGCCGGCCGAAGTGCTTCTCCAGCAGGCCGACGACGGCGAAGGAGAGGAAGGACGGCACCAGGGCCGTGCCCTTCTTGAAGACGTAGCCGCGGTCGAGGATGGTGCCGATGATCGAGGCGTACGTCGACGGACGTCCGATCTCGCGCTCTTCCAGCTCCTTGACCAGCGAGGCCTCGGTGTAGCGGGCGGGCGGCTTGGTGGCGTGGCCGTCGGCGGTGACGTCCCGCGCGGTGAGGGAGTCGCCCTCGGTGACGGCGGGCAGCCGGCGCTCGCTGCTGTCGAGCTCGGCGTTGGGGTCGTCGGCGCCCTCGACGTAGGCCTTCATGAAGCCGTGGAAGGTGATGATCTTGCCGGAGGCGGAGAACTCGGCGTCCCGGCCGTCGGCGGCGCGACCGCCGACCTTGACGGTGACGGACTGGCCGACCGCGTCCTTCATCTGGGAGGCGACGGTGCGCATCCAGATCAGCTCGTACAGGCGGTACTGGTCGCCGGTCAGGCCGGTTTCGGCCGGGGTGCGGAAACGATCACCCGAGGGGCGGATCGCCTCGTGCGCCTCCTGGGCGTTCTTGACCTTGCCCGCGTAGACGCGGGGCTTGTCCGGCAGGTAGTCGGCGCCGTAGAGCTGGGTGACCTGGGCCCGGGCGGCGGTGATCGCGGTCTCCGACAGCGTGGTGGAGTCCGTACGCATGTAGGTGATGAAGCCGTTCTCGTACAGCTTCTGGGCGACCTGCATGGTGGCCTTGGCGCCGAAGCCGAGCTTGCGGCTGGCCTCCTGCTGCAGGGTCGTGGTGCGGAAGGGCGCATACGGCGAGCGGCGGTACGGCTTGGACTCGACCGAGCGGACGGAGAAGGCGGCGCCCTCCAGGGCGGCGGCGAGCGCGCGGGCGGCGGCCTCGTCCAGGTGGAGGACGTTGGCACCGTCCCTGAGCTGCCCGTTCGCGCCGAAGTCACGACCCTGCGCGACGCGCTTGCCGTCGACGGCGCTGAGCTTGGCGCCGAAGGTGCCCGGGTCGGTGGCGTCACCAGCCCGGCCGGTGGCGAAGGTCCCGGACAGGTCCCAGTACTCGGCGGAGCGGAAGGCGATGCGCTCACGCTCGCGCTGGACGACGAGCCGGGTGGCGACGGACTGGACACGGCCGGCCGACAGGCGCGGCATGACCTTCTTCCACAGGACCGGCGAGACCTCGTAGCCGTAGAGGCGGTCGAGGATGCGGCGGGTCTCCTGGGCGTCGACGAGGGGCTGGTTCAGCTCGCGCGGGTTGCGGACGGCTTCCTGGATGGCGTCCTTGGTGATCTCGTGGAAGACCATCCGGCGGACCGGGACCTTGGGCTTGAGGACCTCCTGCAGGTGCCAGGCGATGGCCTCGCCCTCGCGGTCCTCATCGGTGGCGAGCAGGAGCTCGTCGGACTCCTTGAGCAGGTCCTTCAGCTTCTTGACCTGGGCCTTCTTGTCCGCATTGACGACGTAGATCGGCTGGAACTCGCTGTCGACGTTGACGCCGAGCCGCGCCCACGGCTGGCCCTTGTACTCCGCCGGCACTTCGGCGGCCCCGTTCGGGAGGTCGCGGATGTGCCCGACGCTGGCCTCGACGACATAGCCGGGGCCGAGGTAGCCCTTGATCGTCTTCGCCTTGGCAGGCGACTCGACGATCACGAGTCGGCGGCCGCTGCCCTGTGCGGTCTCGCGGGTCGGGGACAACTTCGCTCTTCTCTCCGGGTCGAAGGTGGTCTCGCTGCGGAGTGTGACCGTACATCCCGGTCCCGTGTCAAACGGGAAAAGTCCGCAACGCCACTCGAACGGTAACCCGACAAGCGTCCTGTCTGCCGCACGGACTGCCGTCCATGTCCGATTTGCCCAGCTCAGAGGATCAGGAACAGCCAGACCCCGACAAGAAGCGAAACAACCCCGAAGAAACCTGCCACTGCGGCGGACGCCGGGCCCCCTCCCTGGACCACCGGCAGGTGCCGCAGCGACCGGGTGACGGTCCAGGCCAGGAGGGCTGCCCCGAATACCGCGAACACCGTCCCGGCGAAGATCCCTGGCGCGGTTTCCATGTACATGTCCCCCAGGTCCCTCTCGTGCCCCACGACCGACGCCCCCCGCAGCCACGGAGAGTGGCACGCCGGGGCGACGACCGGAAGAACCCACGGTGAACTCCGCCCGAAACGGCGTGGCCGGATCCTTTCGCTCCCGCCCGGTTCCACCGGGCCCGGCCGTGGCCCCTCCCCGCTCACCGTCCCCCCTTTCCCCCATGCCGCCCTCCTCGCCTCTGACCGCCTTGACTTGCCTGACAAGATGTCCGGATACACCGAACGTTCTCTCAGGGGGAGTCCCGCGATGTCCGACCCGAACAGCCCGTACGGCCAGCCCGCGCCGGACGGTTACGGCTACCCGCAGCAGCCCCCGCCCGGCCCCGGCGGCTACGGCCAGCAGCCCGGCTACGGCTACCCGCAGCAGGGTTACCCCCAGCAGGGATACCCGCAGGGCGCCTACACCGGCGACCCCAACGCCCCGTACGGCTACGACATGTACGGCCGCCCGCTGTCGGACAAGTCCAAGGTCGTGGCCGGCGTGCTGCAGCTGCTGGTGGGCGGCCTGGGCATCGGGCGCTTCTACGTGGGCGACATCGGCATCGGCATCGCGCAGCTCCTCACCTGCGGCGGCTTCGGCATCTGGGCGCTGATCGACGGCATCCTCTTCCTGACGAGCAACGACCGCACCGACTCCCAGGGCCGGATCCTGCGCAGCTGAGGACGATGACCTCCGTGACCTGGAACCGCCTCAGGGCCGTGGCCGGACGACCGGCCACGGCCCCCGTGGCGTCGCTCGTCGCGGGCGCGGCGGGCGCCGCCTACCTGTGGGGCACCGACCCGCACCAGGAGGGGCACTGGCTGCCCCGATGCCCCTTCAACTTCCTGACGGGGCTGCTCTGTCCCGCCTGCGGCGCGACCCGCATGGTCTACGACCTAATGCACGGCGACCTGTCGGCCGCCTTCCACGACAACGCGCTGCTGCTCCTGGCGAGCCCCTTTCCCCTTTATCTGTACGCGCGGTGGGTGACGGAGGGGCTGCGCGGCCGTTCCTACCGCCCCACGCTCGGACGACGTGCGCAGATGGCGGTCCTGGGGATCGCCGTGGCCTGGGCCGTCGTACGCAACGCGGTTTGACAACGCGGTGATCACAGTTCCGTGACGGCTGTTCATCATCGGGACGGATGTCAATCATCTGATGTAAATATGTGGCCATCCGAGGCGGGGGGCCGGATCCTGAAGAAACGTGCGCTCCTGCCTGTTCGTCCCCATTCGCGCAAGGAGCGACCTTCATGGCCACGCCCACCACTGACGCCCCGCACGGCTACGACGCGGCCGGCCGTCCGCTGTCCGACAAGTCGAAGATCACCGCTGGTCTTCTGCAGCTCTTCCTGGGCGGTCTGGGCATCGGGCGCTTCTACACCGGCCACACCGGCATGGCCATCGCCCAGCTCCTGACCTGCGGTGGCCTCGGCTTCTGGGCCCTGATCGACGCGATCCTCTTCTTCACCAGCAAGGACCGCACGGACTCCAAGGGCCGCGTCCTGCAGGGCTGATCCCCGCGACGCACCCCGACGGCCCGCCTCCGCTCTCCGCTGCGGAGGCGGGCCGCCGCGTTCCCGCTCACACCGGCTCGATGAAGCCCTGTTCCACCAGCAGCCGGATCGCCTCCGGCGTACGGTCCCGCAGCACCACCGGGTCCTCGCCCAGCAACTGGGCGATGGCGTCCAGGATCCGACCGGCCGTCAGCGTCCCGTCGCAGACGCCCGCGAAGCCCGCGCCGACCGTGTCCACCCTCGTCGCGCGCCGCATGCCGCGGTTCGCCCGCAGGACGACGTGCTCCGGGTCCTCGGCGCCTGGCAGGCCCACCTGCTCCTGCACCACCTCGTCCGCCAGCCTGAAGCGCTCGTCGAGCAGCGCCGCGTCGTCGTGGGCCCGCAGGAAGTCCTGGCGGCCGAACCAGGCCGCGATGTGCGGCCCGAGCGGCTGCTCGACCGGGTGCGGCCACTCCTCGGCGGTGACGACGGGACGGTCGGAGCCGCTCCTGCGCACGGTGATCCAGCCGAAGCCCACGGCCTTGGTCTTGCGCTGCTCGAAGGCGTCCAGCCACGCGTCGTAGCGGGCGGCGTACGCCTCGGGCCCGGCCAGGTGGTCACCGCCGTCGCGCAGCCACAGCTCCGCGTACTGCGTGACGTCCTGCACCTCGCGCTGCACGATCCACGCGTCGCAGCCGGCGGGCACCCAGGCGCTGACGCGGTCGCGCCAGTCCTCGCCCTCGGTGTGCTCCCAGTTGGCGAGCAGTTGCAGGTGCCCGCCCTCGGTGAGGTGGTCGGCGGCCTGCCGGACGACGGTCCGGCACAGGTCGTCGCCGGCCATGCCGCCGTCGCGGTAGGTGAAGCGGCTGCCCGGGGAGATGACGAACGGCGGGTTGGACACGATCAGGTCGTAGCGCTCGTCGCCGACCGGCTCGAAGAGGCTGCCCTGCCGGACGTCCGGCTCGGGCGCGCCCGACAGGGCGAGGGTGAGCCGCGTGAAGTGCAGGGCGCGGGGGTTGAGGTCGGTCGCGGTGACCCGGGTGGCGTGCCGGGAGGCGTGCAGCGCCTGGACGCCGGAGCCACTGCCGAGGTCCAGCGCCCGGGCCACGGGCGTGCGGACGGTGATCCCGGCGAGCGTGGTCGACGCACCGCCGACGCCGAGCACCAGGTCCGCGCGGTCCACGCCGGGCGTCGTGCGGATGCCGTTGGCACCGCCCACCGCGCAACCGAGGTCGGAGACGATGTACCAGTCCTCGCCGCCGTCGCCCCCGTAGGGGCGGACGTCCACGGTGGCGCGCACCTCGTCGCCGTCCCGGACGAGCCAGCCGTCCTCGAGGGCCGCGTCGAGGGGCAGCACGTCGCGCAGCCGGGCGTACGGGACCGGCTGCTGCAGCAGGAAGAGCCGCACCAGGCTCTCCAGCGGGCTGCCGCCGCGGGTGGCGCGCAGGGCGGGTACGGTCTCCGCCCGCGAGAGCGCGGCGTAGGCGGTCGCCCCGAGCAGGTCGAGGCAGCCGTCGGCCGTGAAGGCCGCGGCGCGCAGCGCGTCGCGGAGGCGGTCGGCGCGGTCGGGGGCGGGCAGGGGCTGCGGGGGCGGCTGCGTACTCACGCTGCCATTGTCACCCGCGACGTGGCGCCCGGCGGGCCCCACCCGCCCTCGGACGGTCAGGACTTCGAGGGCTTCGCGCCGGAGTCCTGGCAGCCGGGCTGCTTCGCCATGGCCCGGCCGACCTCGCCCTGGCGCAGCGTGTCGAGCGCCTGCTCGCCGCTCTTGCTGACCTTGGCCAGGTTGTCGGAGACGCCCTTCAGCCCGTCGGCGAACTTCGCCTGGTCGGAGACGGGCAGCGCGTCGACCTGCTTGCGCAGGTTCGCGTAGGCGGTGGACAGCGAGTTGAGGTCGTTGACCGCGTCCTGCTTGAGCTTGGTGCCGTCGTCGACCGGCGGGTCGCCGGCCTTGCCGACGATCCCGGCGAGCGCCTTGTAGGCCTCCGAGATCTGCCCGAACGCCGTGGAGTCGGCACTCCGGACGTCCTGCGGCTTGGCGTTGCTCGGGGTGTTGCTGATGTGGGTGTTCGCGTCGTTGATCTTCTTGACCTGGACGGACGCCTGGTCACAGACCGTCTTCGCCCAGGCGTCGAGCTTTTCGTTACCGCCGTCGCCGCATCCCGACAGCGACCCCGTCGCGAGGATCACAGCCGTGACGGACAGCGCAGCCGCGAGTTTGGTGTTCACGGCCCCGGAACCTACACGGCTCCTGTCCGCGGGCCACATCGCTTCCACTCGATGCGCCCACTATTGCCCCTTATGAACCAAGAAGAGGGTGATGCATCTGACGTGCCCGCAGGCGGCGGGCGCCACCCCGGAGGATGACGCCCGCCGCCGTACCGAGATGAGCTCTCACTACGTCAGACCGTGGCCGTCGCATTCGGGTCGGCTGATCGCTTCGTGGTCTCGGTGTCGTCGTGGCCGGTGTCGGCGCCCTCGTCGTCCCCGACCGCGATGCCGCGACGCTTGGAGATGTAGACGGCACCCACGATGACCACCAGGGACACCGCGGCGACGCCGATCCGCACGCCGAGGTTGGCCTCGTCGCCGTACGAGAACTGGACCACCGCCGGGGCGACCAGCAGCGCCACCAGGTTCATGACCTTCAGCAGCGGGTTGATGGCCGGGCCCGCGGTGTCCTTGAACGGGTCGCCCACGGTGTCGCCGATGACGGTCGCGGCGTGGGCCTCGCTGCCCTTGCCGCCGTAATGGCCGTCCTCGACGAGCTTCTTGGCGTTGTCCCAGGCACCACCGGAGTTGGCGAGGAAGACCGCCATGAGCGTGCCCGCCCCGATGGCTCCGGCGAGGTAGGAGCCCAGCGCTCCGATGCCGAGGGAGAAGCCGACGGCGATGGGGGCGAGCACGGCGAGCAGACCGGGGGTGGCCAGCTCGCGCAGCGCGTCCTTGGTGCAGATGTCCACGACGCGCCCGTACTCGGGCTTCTCGGTGTAGTCCATGATCCCGGGGTGCTCGCGGAACTGCCGGCGCACCTCGAAGACCACCGCACCCGCCGACCGGGAGACGGCGTTGATGGCCAGTCCGGAGAAGAGGAAGACGACGGCCGCGCCGAGCAGCAGGCCGAACAGGTTGTTCGGCTGGGAGATGTCCAGGTCCAGCCACCTGAGGTCGGCGGCGGAGATGTTCGCCTCCCGCACCGCGGTGTCGACGGCCTCCTTGAAGGACCCGAACAGCGCGGTCGCCGCGAGCACGGCGGTCGCGATGGCGATGCCCTTGGTGATCGCCTTGGTGGTGTTGCCGACCGCGTCGAGGTCGGTGAGCACCTGGGCGCCCTCGCCGTGGACGTCGCCGGACATCTCGGCGATGCCCTGGGCGTTGTCGGAGACCGGGCCGAAGGTGTCCATGGCCACGATCACGCCGACGGTGGTGAGCAGACCGGTGCCGGCCAGCGCCACGGCGAACAGGGCGAGCCAGATCGAGGCACCGCCCAGCAGGAAGGCGCCGTACACCGAGAGGCCGATGAGGACGGCCGAGTACACCGCGGACTCCAGGCCGACGGAGATGCCGGACAGGACGACGGTGGCGGGCCCGGTCAGCGACGTCTTGCCGATGTCCCGCACCGGGCGCCGGCTGGTCTCGGTGAAGTAGCCGGTGAGCTGCTGGATGAGCGCCGCCAGCACGATGCCGATGGCGACCGCGACCAGCGCGAGGATGCGCGGGTCACCGCCGTGCGAGGCGATGTCGCCGGGCACGTTGGCCAGCTCCGCGTACGTCGAGGGCAGGTACGCGAACGCCGCGACGGCCACCATCGCCAGCGAGATCACCGCGGAGATGAAGAAGCCGCGGTTGATGGCGGTCATGCCGCTGCGGTCCTTGCGGCGAGGGGCCACCGCGAAGATGCCGACCATGGCGGTGAGCACGCCGATCGCCGGGATCAGCAGCGGGAAGGCCAGGCCGGAGTCGCCGAAGGCGACCTTGCCGAGGATGAGCGCGGCCACCAGGGTGACGGCGTACGACTCGAACAGGTCGGCCGCCATGCCGGCGCAGTCGCCGACGTTGTCGCCGACGTTGTCCGCGATGGTGGCGGCGTTGCGCGGGTCGTCCTCCGGGATGCCCTGCTCGACCTTGCCGACCAGGTCGGCACCGACGTCCGCGGCCTTGGTGAAGATGCCGCCGCCGACACGCATGAACATGGCCAGCAGCGCGGCGCCGAAGCCGAAGCCCTCCAGCACCTTGGGCGCGTCGGCCTTGTAGACCAGCACGACGACGGAGGCGCCCAGCAGCCCCAGGCCCACGGTGAACATGCCGACCACGCCGCCGGTGCGGAAGGCGATCTTCATCGCGCGGTGCGAGACGGTCGTCAGGTCCGCCGGGGGTTCACCCGGCGCCGGGGTCGCGGCTCGTGCGGCTGCGGCCACGCGGACGTTGCTGCGCACCGCCAGCCACATGCCGATGTAGCCGGTGACCGCCGAGAAGCCGGCGCCCACCAGGAAGAACACGCTTCGGCCGATGCGCTGCGACGTGGTGTCCGCGGGCAGCAGCATGAGCAGGAAGAACGCGACGACCGCGAAGACTCCCAGAGTGCGGAACTGCCGTGCGAGGTAGGCGTTTGCGCCTTCCTGCACGGCAGCCGCGATCTTCTTCATGCTGTCGGTGCCCTCGTCGGCACTGAGCACTTGACGTACCAGCACCACGGCGAGCACCAGGGCGGCCAGTGCCACCACCACGATGACGAGCACGAGATTGCGGTTGCCGTCGGTCAGTACGGGTGATGCGGCAAGCGGTTGGGCGATGTCCTGCAGGTGAGGGGTAAGTGGCCCCGCCATTCGTCCTCCTTGACGTTTGGCACGTGGGCGCGCGGCTCCGGCGACATAGCAGCCACGACGCTCAGGCTTGTGAGCTGAGCAAAGATGGACGGATTGTAGGGAGCCGAACTAGATCAAAACAGGGCGCAGGAAACGAAATTCGCCGCCGCCGGGGATATAGCAAAGGAGATCGCCCGCAGATATCACCGGAAAAGGTGAACAGTCACCGTGTAAGTGGATCAACCACCGGGTGAATCCGCGCACGCCGAGCTGACCTGCGGCAGAAGCGCGCAGGCAGCTCGGCAGGAGTGCGTGAAGGGGGGCTGGGCGGCTAGGAGAGCGCGGCCGGGTTCAGCGGCCAGCTCATCCGGATGACATCGCCGTACTCTCCCGAGAAGACCTCGACGTCGTCGACGAGGCCGCTGATGACGGCCAGACCCATCTGGCCCTCGTCCTCCGCTTCGGAGGAGTCGGACGAGGAGGGCGAGCCGTCGGGAAGCGGCTCGGAGTGCTCGGCGGGGCTGTCACCACGCGCCGAGGGCACACTGGCGGCGTCGGCGGGGCGTTCGTCCGCCTCGGGGGACTTCTCGCCGACCTCGATGGAGAACTTCTTCTCCTCCTCGGTCAGCACCACCCGCACCGGACGGTCCGCACCACTGCTGCGGTACAGCCCGACGGCCCGGCTGCACGCCTCACCGACGGCGAGCCGGACCTCGTCGAGGACGGCCTCGTCCACCCCTGCCCTGCGGGCTACCGCAGCCGCCACCAGTCGTGCGGTGCGGACGTGCTCCGGCAGTGCGCTGAAGAGCAGTTCTACGGTGGGCATGGCCTCCCCCTCGTGCCTGTGGGCGGGCAACACAGGGGCCCGGGCGTCGGCGTCGCCCGGAGCCCCTCGGTCCGGCGCCGAACGTCAGTCGGTCGCCGCGACGGCCTCGTCGACCGAGGTGTGGATGGGGAACACCTTGGTCAGGCCGGTGATACGGAAAATCTTGAGAATGCGCTCCTGGTTGCACACCAGGCGCAGCGAGCCTTCATGCGCGCGAACCCGCTTGAGCCCGCCGACCAGCACGCCCAGCCCCGTCGAGTCCAGGAAGTCCACGCCTTCCATGTCCACGACCAGGTGGTAGCTACCGTCGTTCACGAGTTCCACCAGCTGCTCGCGCAGCTTGGGTGCGGTGTACACATCAATCTCGCCGCCGACCTCGACGACCGTACGGTCGCCGACGGTTCGAGTCGACAGGGACAGGTCCACGGATCCTCCAGCACCTTGCATCGAGCGGTCGCCCCCCATGGATCGGCAGCCGCGATGGCATTCAATCACTTACCAGCGGGCATGCACGACGCCTTACGGCGATTGTCCGTCATGCCAGTGACACACTGAGTGCCGATGGCTCAGGATCATCTTCCGCAGTCGGCGCACGGCCGCACCTCCCCCGTCGCCCTCCTGGAGCGGCTTGCCACGGGGGCGGGCAGGGCCGCGCGCATCACCCATACGGAGCACTTGCCCCCACGGGCGGGTCGCCATGCCGATTGGCCTGATCAGATCCGCCCGGAGGTGATCGACGCGGTCCGCGCGTCCGGCATCGAGCGGCCGTGGGAGCACCAGGCACAGGTGGCCGCCCACGCCCTCGCCGGCACCTCCGCGGTGGTCGCCACGGGGACGGCCTCCGGCAAGTCCCTGGCGTACCTCGTGCCGGTCCTCAGCGCCCTCGTGGAGGGCTCCGAGGCGCCGAACGGCCGGGGCGCCACCGCGCTCTACCTGGCGCCCACCAAGGCCCTGGCGGCCGACCAGCGGCGTGCCGTGGCCGAACTCGCCGCCCCGCTGGGCAAGGCGGTGCGCGCGGCGGTCTACGACGGCGACACGCCGTTCGAGGAGCGCGAGTGGGTCCGCCAGTACGCGACCTACGTGCTCACCAACCCCGACATGCTCCATCTGGGTGTCCTCCCGGGCCATTCCCGGTGGTCCTCCTTCCTCCGGCAGCTGCGCTACGTCGTGATCGACGAGTGCCACACCTACCGGGGCGTCTTCGGCTCGCACGTCGCCCAGGTCATACGCAGGCTGCGGCGTGTCTGCGCCCGCTACGGGGCGGATCCCGTCTTCCTCCTCGCCTCCGCGACCGCCGCCGACCCCGGCGCCACGGCCACCCGGCTGACGGGCGTGCCCGTCACCGAGGTCACCGAGGACGCCTCACCACGCGGCGAGGTCGCCTTCGCCCTGTGGGAGCCCCCGCTCACCGAGCTCAGCGGGGAGCACGGCGCCCCGGTGCGCCGCACGGCCACCGCCGAGGCCGCCGACCTGCTGACGGACCTGGTGCTCGACGGCACCCGCACGGTCGCCTTCGTGCGCTCCCGGCGGGCCGCCGAGCTGATCGCCGTCATCGCCCAGGAACGCCTCGCCGAGATCGACCGCCGGCTGACCCGCCGGGTCGCCGCCTACCGGGGCGGTTACCTGCCCCAGGAGCGCCGGGCCATCGAACGGGACCTGCACACCGGGCGGCTCCTCGGACTGGCCTCCACGACGGCCCTGGAGCTGGGTGTGGACGTCTCCGGGCTCGACGCCGTGCTCCTGGCCGGGTACCCGGGCACGAGGGCCTCCCTGTGGCAGCAGGCAGGTCGTGCGGGACGCTCGGGCCAGGGGGCGCTGGCGGTGCTGATCGCCCGCGACGACCCGCTGGACACCTACCTCGTGCACCACCCGGACGCGCTCTTCCGCCGCCCGGTCGAGTCGACCGTGCTGGACCCGGACAACCCCTACGTCCTCGCCCCGCACCTCTGCGCCGCCGCGGCAGAGCTGCCGCTGGGCGAGGAGGACCTGGAGCTCTTCGGGCCCGAGACCGCCGCGCTGCTGCCCCAGCTGGAGCGCCGCGGACTGCTGCGGCGCCGCACCGGCGGCTGGTACTGGACGCGGCGGGAGCGGGCCGCCGACCTCACCGACATCCGCGGCGAGGGCGGCAAGCCCGTCCAGGTCGTCGAGGCGGGGACCGGGCGCCTGCTCGGCACCGTCGACGCGGGCGCCGCGCACACCACCGTCCACGAGGGCGCGGTCCACCTGCACCAGGGCCGCACCTATCTCGTCCGGCACCTGGACCTGGAGGACTCCGTCGCGCTGGTGGAGCACGCCGACCCGCCGTACTCGACGATGGCCCGCGACACCACGGCGATCTCCGTCCTCGACGAGGACCTGGTGGAGGAGTGGGGCGAGGCCCGCCTCCACTTCGGCTCCGTCGAGGTCACCCATCAGGTCGTCTCCTTCCTCCGTCGACGGCTGATCACCAACGAGGTGCTGGGCGAGACCAAGCTGGACCTGCCGCCCCGCACCCTGCGCACCCGTGCCGTGTGGTGGACGGTCACCGACGATCAGCTCGACGCGGCGGATATCCACCCCGAGGAGCTGCCCGGCGCCCTCCACGCCGCCGAGCACGCCTCCATCGGCCTCCTCCCGCTCTTCGCCACCTGCGACCGCTGGGACATCGGCGGGGTCTCCGTGCCGCTCCACCAGGACACCGGACTGCCGACCGTCTTCGTGTACGACGGCCATCCCGGTGGCGCCGGCTTCGCGGAGCGGGCCTTCCGCACCGCCCGCAGCTGGCTCACCGCCACCCGCGAGGCGATCGCCTCCTGCGAGTGCGAGTTCGGCTGCCCCTCCTGCGTACAGTCGCCCAAGTGCGGCAACGGCAACGACCCGCTGGACAAGCAGGCCGCGGTACGCCTGCTCGACGTGCTCCTCGCGACGGAGGGCCCGTCGGAGCCCGTCCCCGCCGTACCCGCGCCCGCCCCGGATCCGGAGTCCTGAGGCCCGGCCCGGGAGCGGACCCGGGCGGGCCCGACCGCGGCCGTGACGTCGGCGATCTCACCGCTGACGGCACAGCGGACCAGCCGGGCGTGCTGGGCGGCCGCCACCCGTCCGGCCACGGCGCAGGCTTCCGCGCCGCCGCGCAGGGCGTGGTCCGCGGCGGCGAGCGCCGCGAGGTCCGCGGCGGCCCCCGCGCGGTGCCGTGCCGCGACGGCGGCGCCGAAGGCCAGCACGGCGCAGGCGGCCAGCGCCAGCAGCGCTCCCAGGAGGGCCGTCCAGACCGTCGCGGAGCCCCGGTCGCTCGCTCGCCGGCGGCTCACGGCCCCTCCCCCGTTCCCTCCACGGCGGCGACCGCCTCACCGTGGAGGGTGAGAGACAGGGAGCGGGCCTCGACCGTGACCCGGACCAGGTCTCCGCCCCGGCGGACCGAGACGGCGGCCCCGGCGGGAGCCGCCGTGCGGGCCGCCCGCAGCACCGCGCCGTCCGGCTCCTCGCGGGCCGCCGCACGGGCTCCGGCACGTGCGGCGTCGACGCAGCGGATCTGCGCGGCCGCCGCGGCCAGCCCCCACAGCAGCAGCGCCGTGAGGAACACCAGCGACGGGACGACCACCGCCGCCTCCGCCGTGACATAGCCGGCGTCACGGCGGCGCTCAGAACGCCACATCGAGGGCCCGCTTGATGAGCCCGCTGAGCGCGGAGCTGACCGCGCCCGAGGTGACCACCTTGTAGAGCACGGCCGCGAAACCGCAGGCCGCCAGCGTGCCCACGGCGTACTCGGCCGTGGTCATCCCGCCCTCGCCGGTGCGGCACCGGCGGCTCAGCTTCCTCAGACAACGCATGACTCGCATGGGATCCCCCTTCAGATCGTCGTGCCGGCGAGGATCGCCCCCGCCAGCCCCATCACCACCGGCGCGACCCCCACGAGGAGGAAGGCCGGCAGGAAGCACAGCCCCAGCGGGGCGGTGATCAGCACTCCGGCCCGGCGGGCCCGCGCCGCCCCGAAACGGGCGTGCTCGGCGCGGCAGCCGGCGGCGAGCCGCGCGATCTCCTCGACCGGCGGCACTCCCGTCGTGGTGGCACGTTCCATGCACCGGGCGAGCTCCCGGCAGCCGAGCCGGTCCAGCCGGCCCCAGCACTGCGCGGGGTCGCCGCCCAGGCGGAGCTCGGCAGCGGCACGGGCGAGCGCCTCACCGAGCGGCCCTCCCAGGGACGGCCCGACGGCCTCGGCCGCCTCGCGGGGCCCGGCTCCGGCCGTGACACAGGCGGCCATCAGATCCGCCGCCAGGGGCAGCTGCCGCGCGGCCCGGGCCTGGTCCGCGGGCCCGGCGGGCCGGGGCCGCCGCTGCCGTCGGCGCAGCGCGTACGCGGCGCCGAGACCGGCCGCCGCGCCGGGGACTCCACCGACCAGGGCGAACGCACCCAGGGCGACCCCGGCGACCGCCGCCCATTCCCGGGCGGAGGCCATGAACGGCCATCTGCGGCCGCGCCGGGCCGGCGGTGCCGCGCCCAGGAGCAACCGCAGCCTGCGCCGCGCGGCGCGCTCCCTCCGGGTGGCGGCGAGGGCGCCCGCGACGCACAGGGCGGTGGCAGCGACGGCCACGACGATCCCCAGCCTGTGGACGGCGTCGCCGCTCATGACCCGCCCTCCGCGGTCCGGACGATGCGCGCGGTCCAGGCGAGCCCGGCCCACTCCAGGAGCCCGCCGGCGGCCAGGCAGCCCAGCCCCGCGGGTGTGCGCAGCAGGATGCCCAGCGGATCGGCACCCAGACCGGCGCCCAGGACCAGCCCGAAGACGGGCAGCAGGGCCAGCAGCGCGACGGTGGAGCGGGGTGCCGCCAGCTGGGCCCTCAGGTCCTCCCGCTGGTCGCGTTCGGCACGCAGGGCGGCCGCGATCCGGTCCAGGCCGTCGGCGAGCCCCGCGCCGCCGTCCACCGCCACCTGCCAGCAGGCGGCGACACCGGAGAGCCCCTCGGCGCCCTCCAGCCGGGCGGCCGACCGCAGCGCCGCGGGCACGTCACCGCCGAAACGGGCGGCCGCCAGCAACGGCAGCGCCGCGTCCGACAGTCCGGGGTGCTCCGGCCAGCCCTCGCGGCCCAGCGCACCGGCCAGCGCGGCGGGCGGTGCCAGTCCTGCCCGCAGATCGCCGGCGACCGCCGCGCACAGCGCGCCCACCGCCAGGGCCCGCCGTTCCGCTGCGGCGCGCCGCTCCCGCCCGCGCATCCACCGCCCGGCGAACGGCACCGCGGCCGCCCCGAGCAGGACCGGCAGCACCGACCCGGCGGCCAGTCCCGCGACCAACCCGCCCGGCAGGAACAGCACTTCGCGGCCGAGGCGCCAGCCGTACCGCACCCGGAACGGCTCCAGCAGCCCGCTGAGGCGGGTTTCGAGGCCGCCCGGCCCCAGGAGCCCACCGGCCACCCCGCGGGCCCCAGAGGCGCCACTGAGCAACGTCCTTGCCCTACGCAGGACTTCGTCCCCCGCACACGCCACCCAGGCGGCGGTGCCCGCGCACAGGGTGGCGAGGAGCACCGCGGCGCTCATGACCGCCCCCTTGCGCAGAGTGCGGCCAACCGGCCCCATCCCGGGCCGCGTTCACCACCGCACAGGGCCGGCACCGTGCCGACGATCCCGTCCGGCCCGCGCTCCAGGACGTGGATCTCGGCGACCCGGCGCTGCCCCGAACGGTCCCGCACCAGATGCACCACCACCGACAGGGCTGCCGCCAACTGGCTGTGCAGCGCGGCCCGGTCCAGGCCCGCCACGGCGCCCAGCGCCTCCAGCCGGGCGGGCACATCACCCGCGGCATTGGCGTGGACCGTCCCGCAGCCGCCCTCGTGGCCGGTGTTGAGGGCGCCCAGCAGATCCAGGACCTCGGGCCCGCGCACCTCGCCGACCACCAGCCGGTCCGGCCGCATGCGCAGCGCCTGCCGTACGAGGTCCCGCAGGGTGACCAGCCCGGCGCCCTCCTGGTTGGCGGGCCGGGTCTCCAGCCGGACGACGTGCGGATGGCGCGGCCGCAGCTCGGCGGAGTCCTCGGCGAGGACGATGCGCTCGCCCGGCGGGACGAGGCCGAGCAGGCAGCTCAGCAGCGTGGTCTTGCCGGAGCCCGTGCCGCCGGAGACCAGGTACGACAGGCGGGCGTCCAGCACCGCCCGCAGGAGGGCGGCCGTGCCGCCATCCATGCTGCCCGCGGCCACCAGTTCGTCCAGGGCGAAGGCCCGGGTGCGGACGACCCGCAGGGACAGGCACGGGGCGCCGACCACCACCGGTGGCAGCACCGCGTGCAGCCGGGTGCCGTCCGGCAGCCGGGCGTCGACCCAGGGCCGGGCGTCGTCCAGCCGCCGTCCGGCCGCGGAGGCGAGCCGCTGGGCGAGCCTGCGCACGGCCGCCGCGTCCGCGAACCGCACTTCGGTGCGCTCCAGTCCGGCGCCCCGGTCGGCCCATACCTCGTCCGGCCCGTTCACCAGCACATCGGTGACGTCCGGTTCGGCGAGCAGCCCCTCCAGGGGCCCGGCGCCGACCATCTCCGAGCGCAGGGCGGCCACCACGTCGAGCACTTCGGTGTCGCCCAGCAGCCGGCCTTGTGCCCGCAGCGCGGCGGCCACGCCGGCCGGCGTGGGCTCGTCACCGGAGGCGGCCAGCCGCAGCCGTACGGCGTCGAGCAGGGCGGGCGTCATGACGTCGGCGCTCATGCGGCCACGCTCCCGCCGGGCAGCGCCGCCGTGAGGAAGGCCGAGCAGAACCCGGCCAGTGGGCCCCGGCCGCTGCCGCCCGGTGCCTCGCCGCCGTCCAGGGCGGCGGGCAGGCCGGGCTCCGTCGGCAGCTCACCGGCGAGCGGGAGCCCGACCAGTTCGGCGAGCGCCTCGTCGGTGAGCCCCGAGCCGAAGGGGCCGCGGGCGACCACACGCAGGTCCCGCAGCACCATGGCCATCCGGGACGCGACCCGGCCGGCGGCCGCGACCGCGCGCAGCTCGGCGGGGACGACCAGCAGCCCGACGTCGATCTGGGCGAGCGCCTCGGCCACCGCCTCGTCCATGCGGCGCGGCAGGTCGACGACGACCACCCCGCCGCGCCGCCGGGCGGCGCCCATCACCGACCGCATGGCCTGCGGCGGGATGACGACGGTGTCGCCACGGTCCCAGCTGAGGACGCTCAGGGCGTGCGTGCGGGGCAGCGACTCCTCCAGCGCCCCGCTGTTGACCCGGCCCCGCGACTCGGCGAGGTCGGGCCAGCGCAGCCCGCCCACCCGTTCGGCCCCGAGCAGTACGTCCAGCCCGCCGCCGAGCGGATCGGCGTCGACGAGCAGCGTGCGGCGCCCGGAGCGGGCGGCCGTGACGGCCATCGCGCAGGCCAGGGTGCTGGCCCCCGCGCCGCCGCGGCCGCCCACGACGCCGATCGTCAGGGCCGGGTCGACGGCGCCCTCCGCCACGTCGGCGATCCGGTCGACCAGCCAGGTCTCGGCGTCGGGCAGGAAGGCGACGTGCTCGGCGCCGACCTCCACGGCGCGGCGCCACACGTCCGGATCGTCCAGATCCCGTCCGACCAGGAGCACGCCCCGGCGGCGGCGTGCCGTGCCGGGTACGCGGCGGGTGTCCGCGGCGCCGACCAGTACCAGCGGCGCCCCCTCCCAGCTGCCGGGCGCCGGCGGGACCCCGAAGGCGACCTCCGGTTCCGCACCCGCCGCGGCGCACAGGCGCAGCAGGTCGTCCAGCAGGGCCGCGTCCTCGGTGACGATGAGCGGGCCGCCGCCCGGATCGTCCTTTCCGCGCGGCCATGCGGATGCCCGCCCGGGCATCCGCCCGTCACGCGCTCCTTTTGTTTCACCGTTGAATGATTCGGCCACCTCGGCGTCCCCCTCGCTCGCTCCGGCCCGTCCCGTCGGTATCGGGCACATGCACCGCACACATCTCCGGCGCGGCATTTGCCGCCAGAGTCTCGCGAGTCGCCGAAACTTGATGATCTTGGTGGTAATCCGTGGATAACCAGGCCGTTGTGGATATCTCCACCACCCGCGCGAGTGGCTTCCCCTGAGCAGCACAACGAATGTGATCCGTCACTCAACGTAACCAAGCGAAGAAAAAGACCGGCCCCCCGCGGAAGCCGCGGGGGGCCGATCACATGCCGGGCGCGTCCGGACTCATGGCCTGAATATGCCCCCGGACATGCGACGACCCCCGCCGGGGGGGAGAGCGGGGGTCGTCCCCACGGTCCGACTCGGGGGGGGAGGAGCCAGACCGGGTTAGCACGGTCGCGAACGATCCGTGACTTCCATGGTGTACCCGAAGGCCTTCTCAGGCAAACCCACGCGCAGGAGCTTACGCCGAATGGTGGGTCCCTATGCTCATCCTCGTGGAAAACCACCTGCCGGCGCGCACCGCCGCGTTCTTCGATCTCGACAAGACGGTGATCGCCAAGTCGAGCACCTTGGCGTTCAGCAGGCCGTTCTACCAAGGCGGCCTCATCAACCGCCGCGCCGTGCTGCGGACCGCGTACGCCCAGTTCGTGTATCTGCTCGGCGGCGCCGACCACGACCAGATGGAGGGGATGCGAAAGTACCTCTCCGACATGTGCCGTGGCTGGAATGTGCAGCAGGTGCGGGAGATCGTGGCCGAGACCCTCCACGACCTGATCGACCCGATCATCTACGACGAGGCCGCCTCCCTCATCGAGGAGCACCACCTGGCCGGCCGCGACGTCGTCATCGTCAGCGCCTCGGGCGCCGAGGTCGTGGAGCCCATCGGCGAGATGCTCGGCGCCGACCACGTCATCGCCACCCGGATGGCGGTCAAGGACGGCTGCTACACCGGCCGGATCGAGCACTACGTCTACGGGCCGGCCAAGGCGCGGGCCATCACCGAGCTCGCCGCCGTCGAGGGCTACGACCTCAAGCGCTCCTTCGCCTACAGCGACTCGGTGACCGACGTCCCGATGCTCGAATCGGTCGGCCACCCGTACGCGGTCAACCCCGACCGCGGGCTGCGCCGGGAGGCGGCGTCACGCGAATGGCCGGTGCTCACCTTCAGCCGTCCGGTCCGGCTGCACCAGCGCGTGCCCGCGCTGACGATGCCCTCGGGGCCCGTCCTCGCACTGGCCGCGGTCGGTGCGGCCGCCGCCACGGCGGGACTCGTCTGGTACGCGGCCCGCCGGCGCAGGCCCGCACTGTCCTGATACGCACCCGTGCGCGCCCTTCGGGGAGATCCTGCTGATCAGACCCCGTATGCAAAGAACTGCGGCGAGGGGTTCCAGTTCTCCCGAAGGTGCAGTAGAAAGGTTGTACGGCCCGCGTGACCACGGACTTCCGCGAGGAACCCCGTCGAATCAGGCCCCACGGACCGAGCATGACAGCTGGGAACCCACGCGACGCAGACCCGCTGACCGGGCCGGCCGCACCAGGTGACGGGCAAAGCTCCCGACCTGATGGGCAAACATCGTGCACGCCTGGTAACTCGACGGTCATGCCAGCGGCGGCACCCACGCGGTGCCGCCGCAACCTTGTGCGCGTGACCTCGTGCGCGTGGACCTCGTGCGCGTGGACCTCGTGCGCGTGGACCTCGTGGCCCGCGCCCCGGGGGTCCCTACGCGGCGCCGCGCTGCAGGGCCTCGCAGACCGCCACGCTCTCCCGTACGCCCAGGCCCACGGCCTTCCCGCAGTGCGAGATCCAGGCCGCCATGCCCTCGGGCGTGCCGGAGACGTAGCCCCGCAGCGCCTTCAGGTACTCCGCGCGCCCGAGTTCGGCGTGCCCGACCTCGGCCGGGCAGATGGACTTGGGGTCCAGACCGCTCCCGACGAGGACGACGCGCTGCGCGGCCCTCGCCACGATGCCGTTGTACGAGCCGAACGGCCGCAGGCACAGCAGCTCGCCGTGCACGACCGCGGCGACGACCAGCGCCGGCGCCTCGCTGCCGGACAGCAGGAGGTCGGCGAGTCCGTCGAGCCGCGCGACGACCTCCGCGGGTTCGGGCAGCGGGAACTCGGCGACGTCCAGGAGCGGCTCCTCGACCTTCTCGCCGGTCTGCCGCGGCCGGCCGACCGTCTCGTCCGGTGAGGTGCCACCGGCCGCCACCAGGTGCAGCCTTGCCAGCGCCTGCAGCGGCGACTGCCGCCAGACGGAGAGCAACTGGCCGGACTCGGCGGTGAGCCGCAGCGCGGCGCCCACCGCGCGCGACTCGTCGTCGGAGGAGAAGTCGCTGCGCCTGCGCACCTCTTCCAGCGCCCAGTCGGCACCGGCGAGCGCCGCGGAACCGCGGGCGCCGCGCAGCGCCGCCTCCGAGGACACCTCGTCGGAGCGGCGGCGCATCACCCGGTGGCCGTAGACCTGGTCCACGGCCTTCCGTACGGAGTCCACCGACTCCGCGACACCAGGGAGCGAACCGAGGACGGCGAGCGGATCAGCTGTCGTACCCATAGCCACGACCCTACGCACCCCCGGCGTCGCCCCGGTGGGCGAGTGGGCATCGTCACGCGGACCGGCACCCCCGCGCCGTGCCGGACGGAGGGGCCGGACGGGACCCGGATCTCCACCGACGGGTGAACTCCGGCCGCGGAAGCCGCAGCACACGTGCCCCGTCACTACGCTTAACGAACATGAAGATCGCTTTCGTCGGAAAGGGCGGCAGCGGCAAGACCACGCTGTCCTCCCTCTTCATCCGCCACCTGGCCGCCGCCCGCGTCCCCGTCGTCGCCGTCGACGCCGACATCAACCAGCACCTCGGGCCGGCGCTCGGCCTCGACGAGGAGGAGGCCGCCGCCCTCCCGGCGATGGGCGCCCACCTCCCGGAGATCAAGGAGTACCTGCGCGGCGCCAACCCGCGGATCGCGTCCGCGGAGACGATGATCAAGACCACACCGCCCGGCGAGGGCTCCCGCCTGCTGCGGATCGGCGAGGACAACCCGGTCTACGCCGCCTGCGCCCGGCCCGTCGCCCTCGACGGCGGCGAGGCGCGGCTGATGGTCACCGGCCCCTTCGCCGAGTCCGACCTGGGGGTGGCCTGCTACCACTCGAAGGTCGGGGCCGTGGAGCTGTTCCTCAACCATCTGGTCGACGGTCGCGGCGAGTACGTC
This sequence comes from Streptomyces sp. NPDC001902, assembly GCF_042891295.1. Taxonomy (NCBI): domain Bacteria; kingdom Bacillati; phylum Actinomycetota; class Actinomycetes; order Kitasatosporales; family Streptomycetaceae; genus Streptomyces; species Streptomyces sp. NPDC001902. The sequence continues at coordinate 37,549 of NZ_JBIATA010000028.1, forward strand.
GTCGTCGACATGACGGCAGGCAGCGACTCCTTCGCCTCCGGCATGTTCACCCGCTTCGATATGACCTTCCTGGTCGCCGAGCCCACCCGGAAGGGCGTGGCGGTCTACCGCCAGTACAAGGAGTACGCCCGGGACTTCGGGGTCGCCCTGCACGTCGTCGGCAACAAGGTGCAGGGCCCGGACGACGTGGACTTCCTGCGCTCGCAGGTGGGAGACGACCTGCTGGTCACCGTCCGGCACTCGGACTGGGTCCGCGCCATGGAGAAGGGCCGCCCGCCGCGCTTCGCGGCACTGGAGGAGTCCAACCGCGCCGCGCTGCGGTCGATGCACGACGCCGCGGACGCCACGTACGAGCGGCGGGACTGGGAGCGCTACACCCGCCAGATGGTCCACTTCCACCTCAAGAACGCGGAGAGCTGGGGCAACGCGCGGACCGGCGCGGACCTCGCCTCCCAGGTCGATCCGGGCTTCGTCCTGGGCGAACGGTTCACCCTCACCGGGTAATCGTTCGCCCGTTCGGGCGAATCCTCCTCCACGGACCCTTTGTCTGCATTACTCTCCATTTACCGACTCTTGAGAGTAATCAAGCAATCACATTCTGTGACTTTCGAGGTCGAGAGCACCCGCCGCACCAGCCGTGACCACGACCGCGTACGCGCACCAGCCGGACGCAGCCGCGCCGCCCCGGAGGAGACGGGAACATGCAGCCCACGCCAGAACCACAGATGCAGCAGTCGCAGGTCCCGCCGCAGGACCTGCCGCCGCCACCGCCCCGCGCCGACGACGGGACCGCCGCCTGGCGGCACGATCTGTCGGCCTCGATCACCGTCTTCCTGATCGCCGTCCCGCTGTCGCTGGGCATCGCCCTGGCGACCGGCGCCCCCCTGCAGTCGGGGCTGATCGCCGCCGCGGTCGGCGGCATCGTCGCCGGACTGATGGGCGGTGCGCCGCTCCAGGTCAGCGGGGCCGCCACCAGCCTGGTGGTGGTCACCGCCGAGCTCGTCCAGCGCTACGGCTGGCGCACCACGTGCGCCATCACGGTGCTGGCCGGGCTCGCCCAACTCGCCCTGGGCGCCCTGCGGGTGGCCCGGGCGGCACTCGCCGTCAGCCCGGCGATCGTGCACGGCATGCTGGCGGGCATCGGCGCCGCCATCGCCCTCGCCCAGCTCCATGTCGTGCTCGGCGCACGCCCGGACAGCTCGGCGCTCAGCAACCTGGCCGCCCTGCCGCAGCAGTTGTCGTCCCCGCATCCGGGGGCGCTGCTGATCGCGGCGGTGACGGTGACCGTGCTGGTCGGCTGGCCGCGCCTGCCCGGGCGGGCCGGCAAGGCGCTGCGCACGGTCCCCGCACCGCTCGCCGCCATCGCGGCGGCGACCGCCGTCGGCGTGCCCATCGTGGTGCCGCGGGTCGACCTGCCCGCCTGGCACACGGTGGCCCTCCCCGGGCTGCCGCACGGGCCGGTGCTCGGCATCGCCGCCGCCGTCCTGACCGTCACCCTGGTCGCGAGCATGGAGTCGCTGCTGTCGGCGGTGGCGATCGACAAGCTGCGCTCCGGGCGCGGGGCGCCCGGGGACACCGTCCCGGCCCGCCTCAACCGGGAGCTGCTCGGGCAGGGCGCGTCCAACGTCGTCTCGGGCCTGGTCGGCGGGCTGCCCGTGGCCGGCGGCGCCATCCGCGGCTCGGCGAACGTGGCCGCGGGCGCGCGGACGCGCCGGGCCACGGCGCTGCACGGGGTGTGGGTGCTGCTGTGCGCCGGCCTGCTGGCCGGGCTGCTGGAGCACATCCCGCTCGCAGCCCTCGCCGCCCTGGTCATGGTGGTCGGGCTGAAGATGCTGAGCTTCGCGCACATCAAGCACGTGCAGCGGCACCGGGAGTTCCCGGTCTACGCGGCGACGCTCGGCGCGGTGCTGCTGCTCGGCGTGCTGGAGGGGGTCCTGACCGGCATCGCCGTGGCCGTCTTCCTGTCGCTGCGCCGGCTGACGCACACCCGGATCACGGTGGCGGAGGAGTCCGGCGTCCACCAGGTCCACGTACGCGGGCAGTTGACCTTCCTCGCGGTGCCCCGGCTGACCCGGGCGCTGGCGGAGGTGCCGGACGGCGCCAGCGCCGTGATCACCCTGGACGGCTCCTTCATGGACCACGCGGCGTACGAGTCGCTGCAGCACTGGTGCGAGGGTCACCGGGCGCGTGGCGGCTGGGCGACCCTCACGGGCCGGTCGGGCACCCCGATCACGGTCCCGTCGAGCGCGCACGCCTGCCGCCCCTGGACGCCGTGGCGCAACCACCACTGCACCAAACCGGATGCCGAGGCGGGTGCCGCCGGGCAGCTGGTGGGCGGGCTCAGCGCCTTCCAGCGCAACACGGCGCCGCTGGTCAGGGACGAGCTGGCGCGCCTCGCCCGCGAGGGGCAGCGGCCCACCCAGCTCTTCCTCACCTGCGCCGACTCCCGCCTGGTCACCAGCATGATCACCTCGAGCGGGCCCGGTGACCTGTTCACCGTGCGCAACGTGGGCAACCTGATGCCGCCGCCCGGCGCCGACGCCTCCTGCGACTCGGTGGGCGCCGCCATCGAGTACGCGGTGGAGGTGCTGGAGGTCGGCAGCATCACCGTGTGCGGGCACTCCGGGTGCGGCGCCATGCAGGCGCTGCTGGGCGGGGCGGGCCACGAGCCGGGGGCGCAGACCCCGCTGGCCCGCTGGCTCCGGCACGGCCGACCGAGCCTCGCCCGGATGGAGCGGACCGGCCGGCCCGGACGCGGCGAGGTCGCCCTCACCGACCGCCCGGTGGCCGACGACCTCGAGCGGCTCTGCCTCGTCAACGTCGTGCAGCAGCTGGACCACCTGATGGCGCATGCCTGCGTCGCCCGCAGGGTGGCCGAGGGATCGCTCCAGCTGCACGGCATGTACTTCCACGTCGCCGAGGCCCAGGCCTACGTCCTCGACGCCGGGACCGGCACGTTCGCCGCCGTACGGCCGGAGGTGCTCGACACCGTCTGAGCGGGCTGCCCGCACCGGGCGGCCCGCCCGTCCCGGCCCGCCGCGCACCTGCCGGCGGGCCGGACCCGTGTGCGGGTGCTCCACCATGACAGGTCTAAACCAATTTTTGACGCGAACCCTTGTCATCCCGCCCCTCCGGCTGGTGAGCTATGGCCTGGGACACAAAAGGACACCCTGCGAAGGAGCACGGCGTGAGCAACGAGAGCCTGGCCAACCTTTTGAAGGAGGAGCGCCGGTTCGCTCCGCCCGCTGAGCTGGCGGCCGGTGCCAATGTGACCGCGGAGGCCTACCAGCAGGCCGGTGACGACCGACTGGGCTTCTGGGCCACACAGGCCCGCCGGCTGACCTGGGCGAAGGAGCCGACCGAGACCCTGGACTGGTCCAACCCGCCGTTCGCGAAGTGGTTCGCCGACGGCACCCTGAACGTCGCCTACAACTGCGTCGACCGGCACGTCGAGGCCGGCAACGGCGACCGGGTGGCGCTCCATTTCGAGGGCGAGCCCGGTGACGGCCGGGCCATCACCTACGCCGAGCTCAAGGACGAGGTGAGCCGCGCCGCGAACGCCCTGACCGAGCTGGGCGTGACGGCCGGCGACCGGGTCGCGATCTACATGCCCATGATCCCCGAGACCGTCGTGGCGATGCTGGCCTGCGCCCGCGTCGGCGCCGCGCACTCGGTGGTCTTCGGCGGCTTCTCGGCCGACGCGCTCGCCGCCCGCATCGCCGACGCCGACGCCAAGCTGGTCATCACCGCCGACGGCGGCTACCGCCGCGGCAAGCCGTCCGCGCTGAAGCCCGCCGTGGACGACGCGGTCGCCCGCTCCGCCGGCGTGGGGAAGGTGCTCGTCGTGCGCCGCACCGGCCAGGAGGTGGCCTGGACCGAGGGCCGCGACGTGTGGTGGCACGAGATCGTCGAGCGGCAGTCCGCGGAGCACACCCCGGAGGCCTTCGAGGCCGAGCACCCGCTCTTCATCCTCTACACCTCCGGCACCACCGGTAAGCCCAAGGGCATCCTGCACACCTCGGGCGGCTACCTGACGCAGGCCGCCTACACCCACCACGCGGTCTTCGACCTGAAGCCGGAGACCGACGTCTACTGGTGCACCGCCGACGTCGGCTGGGTCACCGGCCACTCGTACATCGTCTACGGCCCGCTGGCCAACGGCGCCACCCAGGTGCTGTACGAGGGCACCCCGGACACCCCGCACCAGGGCCGCTTCTGGGAGATCGTCCAGAAGTACGGGGTCACCATCCTCTACACCGCCCCCACGGCGATCCGCACGTTCATGAAGTGGGGCGACGACATCCCCGCCAAGTTCGACCTGTCCTCGCTGCGCGTCCTGGGCAGCGTCGGCGAGCCGATCAACCCCGAGGCGTGGATCTGGTACCGCGAGCACATCGGCGGCGGCCGCTGCCCGATCGTGGACACCTGGTGGCAGACCGAGACCGGCGCCATGATGATCTCCCCGCTGCCCGGCGTGACGGAGACCAAGCCGGGCTCCGCGCAGCGTGCGCTGCCCGGCATCTCCGCCACCGTCGTGGACGACGAGGCCAACGAGGTGCCCAACGGCTCCGGCGGCTACCTCGTCCTCACCGAGCCGTGGCCGTCGATGCTCCGCACCATCTGGGGCGACGACCAGCGCTACCTCGACACCTACTGGTCCCGCTTCGAGGGCCGCTACTTCGCGGGCGACGGCGCCAAGAAGGACGAGGACGGCGACATCTGGCTCCTCGGCCGGGTGGACGACGTCATGCTCGTCTCGGGCCACAACATCTCCACCACCGAGGTCGAGTCGGCCCTCGTCTCGCACCCGAAGGTCGCCGAGGCGGCCGTGGTCGGCGCCGCCGACGCCACCACCGGCCAGGCCATCGTCGCCTTCGTGATCCTGCGCGGCAGCGCAGCGGCCGAGGACGGCGACGAGCTGATCGCCGGGCTTCGCGACCACGTCGCCAAGACGCTCGGCCCGATCGCCAAGCCGAAGCGGATCCTGACGGTGGCAGAGCTGCCGAAGACCCGCTCCGGCAAGATCATGCGGCGTCTGCTGCGCGACGTCGCCGAGAACCGGGAGCTGGGGGACGTCACCACCCTGACGGACTCCACGGTCATGGACCTCATCCAGACGAAACTCCCGAGCGCCGCGAGCGAGGACTGACGGGTCCCCGTCACCGCACCGAAGAGGCCCCTGCGGGGGCCTCTTCGCCGTTCCCCGGGGGGTCGGGGGCCCTGCGACGCCAGGCGATTGTCCGTAATGTGAAGAACGCCGGAGGCTCCGGCGCCGACCCGATAAGCTGCCGGGCGCGTAGGGAACGCGACAGTGGATCGGGGCGTGCCGGGAAGTCTGGTCGGCAAGGTGATCAGCCATGCCGAGCCCGACCGGAGGTCCACCCCCCGTGACCGCGACCAACCGCCGCCGTTCGGTCTTCCTGGGCCGGATGTCACTCCCCGAACGGAAGTACGTCGCCGACGCGCTGCGGACGGAGACCGTGGGCGGCGTGATCCTGCTGCTGGCCGCCGTCGTCGCGCTGGTCTGGGCGAACACCCCGCTGAGCGCCTCGTACCGGTCCACCGTCGCCTTCAGCTTCGGGCCCGGGGCGCTGCACCTGGACCTGTCGGTGGGGCACTGGGCCGCGGACGGGCTGCTGACGGTCTTCTTCTTCGTCGCCGGCATCGAACTCAAGCGGGAACTGGTCGCGGGCGAGCTGCGCCGTCCGTCGGCGGCGGCGCTCCCCGTCGTCGCCGCGATCTGCGGCATGGCCGTGCCCGCCGTCGTGTACGCGGTGGTCAACGCCACGGGTGGCGGCTCCCTGCAGGGCTGGGCGGTGCCGATGGCGACCGACATCGCGTTCGCCCTGGCGGTGCTGGCGGTGCTCGGCACCGCGCTGCCGTCCGCACTGCGCGCGTTCCTGCTGACGCTGGCGGTCGTGGACGACCTGTTCGCGATCCTGATCATCGCGGTCTTCTTCACCTCGGGCATCAACCTCGTCGCGCTGGCCCTGGCCCTCGCCGGGCTCGTGCTGTTCCGGGTGCTGCTGCGCTGCGAGGTGCACGGCTGGTACGTGTACGTGCCGCTCGCCCTCGTCAACTGGGCGCTGATGCACGCCAGCGGGGTGCACGCCACGATCGCGGGCGTCGCGATGGGCCTGATGCTGCGCTGCCACCGGCGCGAGGGCGAGGAGCAGTCCCCCGGAGAGCGGATCGAGCACCTCGTACGGCCGCTCTCGGCCGGGATCGCGGTGCCGCTCTTCGCGCTCTTCTCCGCCGGGGTGCCGATCGCCGGCGGCACGCTCGCGGAGGTGTTCGGCCGCCCCGAGACGCTGGGCGTGGTGCTGGGACTGGTCGTCGGCAAGGCGGTCGGGGTGTTCGGCGGCACATGGCTGGCGGCGCGCTTCACCCGCGCGGAGCTCAACCCCGACCTGGCGTGGGCCGACGTCCTGGCCGTCGCCACGCTCGCCGGGATCGGCTTCACGGTCTCCCTGCTCATCGGCGAGCTGGCCTTCGAGGGCGACCAGGTGCTGACCGAGGAGGTCAAGGCGGCCGTCCTGATCGGCTCGTTCACCTCGGCGGTGCTCGCCGCGGTGCTGCTCAAGCTCCGCAACGACAAGTACCGCCGCATCTGTGAGCACGAGGAGCGCGACGAGGACCGGGACGGCGTGCCGGACGTCTACGAGTGGGCGGACCCCGAGTTCCACCTGCGCATGGCCGCGATCCACGAGGCGAAGGCGGCCGAGCACCGCAGGCTCGCGGAAGTGGCGCGCTCCGGGGACACCGGCGAGGATGAGTCGGGCATGATCAGGGGGTAACCCGAATGCCCCGTATGACGACTGACGCACCATGACGACGACGGAGGACCCGATGAGCCCAGCGGACGAGCCCGTGAACGTGGGGGTGACCGTGAGCCCGAACGGAAGCCGCAGCCTCGGCCATCTCTTCGCCTCGGCGACGGCGGACCTGTCCGAACTGGTCCACGAGGAGATCGCCCTCGCCAAGGCCGAACTGCGGCTGGACGTGAAGCGCGCCGGCATCGGCGGCGGCGCGGTGGGCGCCGCCGGCATCCTGGCCCTCTTCTCGCTGCCGGTGCTCAGCTTCGCGGCGGCGTACGGCATCCACAACCTGGGGCTCGGCCTCGCCTGGTCGTTCCTCATCGTCGGCGCGGCGTACCTGGTGCTGGCCGGTCTGCTGGGCCTGATGGCGCGCTCGAAGTTCAAGAAGATCAAGAAGCCGGAGCGCAGCATCGCCTCGGCGAAGGAGACCGCGGCGGTGCTGCAGGGCGTCAAGCCGCACCCCCGGAGCGCCCCCTCCGGCACGACGGAGGCCACGGTGGAGGCCAAGGTGTGACACGCTCGGGGCATGACGGTCGCTGATAGTTCCCCGGTGGTGCGCATCGACGGGCCCTGGACCCACCGGGACGTCGCCGCGAACGGTGCCCGCTTCCACATCGCCGAGCTCGGCGACGGCCCCCTGGTGCTCCTGCTGCACGGTTTCCCGCAGTTCTGGTGGACCTGGCGGCACCAGCTGACCGCCCTGGCCGACGCGGGTTTCCGCGCGGTCGCGATGGACCTGCGCGGGGTGGGCGGCAGCGACCGCACACCGCGCGGCTACGACCCCGCGAACCTGGCGCTCGACGTCACCGGCGTGATCCGCTCGCTCGGCGAGCCGGACGCCGCGCTGGTCGGGCACGACCTCGGCGGTTACCTGGCCTGGACGGCGGCCGCGATGCGGCCCAAGCTCGTCCGGCGGCTCGCGGTGTGCTCCATGCCGCACCCGCGGCGCTGGCGCTCGGCGATGCTGACGGACCTGCGGCACAGCGCGGCCGGCGGCTACGTGTGGGGGTTCCAGCGCCCGTTCGTCCCGGAGCGGCAGCTGGTCGCGGACGACGCGGCGCTGGTGGGACGGCTGTTGCGGGACTGGTCGGGGCCCCGGCTGCCGGAGGACGGGACGGTCGACGCCTACCGCCGGGCGATGCTCATCCCGTCGACGGCGCACTGCTCGATCGAGCCGTACCGCTGGATGGTGCGCTCGCTGGCCCGGGTGGACGGCTTCCAGTTCAACCGCCGCATGAAGCGTCCGGTGCGGGTGCCCACGCTGCACCTGCACGGCTCGCTCGACCCGGCGATGCGGTCCCGGCACGCCGCGGGCAGCGGGGAGTACGTGGAGGCGCCGTACCGCTGGCGGCTCTTCGAAGGGCTGGGGCACTTCCCCCACGAGGAGGATCCGGCGGTTTTCTCGGCCGAACTGGTCAACTGGCTCAAGGACCCGGAACCGGACCGTTAATCCAGTATGACGATCGGCCAAATGCCGGGCGCATAGGCCAACTGATGGAGCGCCAGGCGGTTACCGACCATGGACCCCGGGCAGACAGCTCGGTATGGGCTGGACGCACGACTACCGTGACGTGTCACGCGACCGCCGCGCCAATGGAGCGCGGGTCACCACCGGGACGCAGGCCCCGGACCATCGGTCCGGAGGCTCCCGCCTCGGCATTCCCCACATCCTCAGGCGCCGCGCCCGCTGGGTGGGCGCCCGGCTGAGGCATACCCGCAGCGACTGACCGCCCGGCCCCTCGCCGACCGGCCCGCTCCCCCGGAGGCCCTACAGGGCACAGCCCTGGGTGTCGACCTGCCGGTTCGCCGTACGCCCGGCCTGGACGTCCGGCTGGACCTCGTCCGCCGTCAGGGCGTAGCCGGTGTCCGCGTCGTCGAGGGACTTGGCGAACACCACGCCGTAGACCCGCCCCTCGGGGGTGAGCAGCGGTCCGCCGGAGTTGCCCTGGCGGACGAGCGTGTACAGCGAGTAGACGTCGCGCTCGACGGTGCCCCGGTGGTAGATGTCCGGGCCCGAGGCGGGGATGCGGCCGCGTACCCGGGCGGCACGCACGTCGAAGCCGCCGTTCTCCGGGAAGCCGGCGACGATGGCGTCGTCGCGTGACCCAGCGTCGGTGGTGCTGAAGGACAACGCGGGCGCGTCCAGGGACGGTACGTCGATGACGGCGATGTCGCGCTGCCAGTCGTAGAGCACGACCTTGCCGTCGTGCACCCGGCCCTCGCCGCCGATCTGCACGGTCGGGTTGTCGACGCCGCCGACGACGTGGGCGTTGGTCATCACCCGGTGGGGCGCGAAGACGAAGCCGGTGCCCTCCAGCACCTTGCCGCAGCTCGGTGCGGTGCCGACGACCTTGACGATGCTGCGCCGCGCGCGGCCGACGACCGCGCTGTCGGCGAGCGCCGGGTCGGGGGCGGGGACGGCGGTGATCGGCTCGTTGCCGAACGGCGAGAAGACCTGCGGCAGTCCGTTCTGCGCGAGCACCGAACTGAAGTCGGCGAACCAGTTGTTGGCCTCGCGCGGCACGACCTGCGCCACCCCCAGCAGCACCCGGGAGGAGCGGACCTCACGGCCGAGGCTGGGCAGCGTGGTCGTGGTGGCGAGCGCGGAGCCGATGAGCCAGGCGACCAGCAGCATCGCCAGGACGTTCACCAGGGCGCCGCCGATGGCGTCGATCGCCCGCGCCGGGGACCAGCTGACGTGCGTACGGACCTTGTTGCCGAGGTGCGTGGTGAAGGCCTGGCCCACCGACGCGCACACGATGATCAGGACCACCGCGGCCACGACCGCCACCGTGCCGGGCTGCGCGTTGTCGGTGACCGCGTTCCAGATCGCGGGCAGCACGTAGACCGCGACGAGACCACCACCGAGGAACCCGACCACCGACATCACGCCGACGATGAATCCCTGGCGGTAGCCCACGATCGCGAACCACACGGCGGCCAGCAGCAGCACGATGTCCAGCACATTCACCTGGACACCGTCTCATGGAGGATCAACCCAGCGGGACCGTCTTCGCACGATCCCACGGTCGTTCCCAGCCCGCGTGGTGGAGGATCCGGTCGATCAGACCCGCCGTGAAACCCCACACCACGGCCTCCCGCACCAGGAACGCGGGCCCCTGGAAGCCGCTGGGATGCGTCACCATGGCCCGGTTGGCGGGATCGGTGAGATCCGCCACGGGGACGGTGAACACCCGTGCGGTCTCGGCCAGGTCAACCGCTCCCACCGGCGACGGCGTACGCCACCAGCCGAGGACCGGCGTCACGACGAAGTCGCTCACCGGGATGTAGAGCCGCGGGAGCACCCCGAAGACCTGCACCCCCGACGGGTCGAGGCCGGTCTCCTCCCAGGCCTCGCGCAGCGCGGCCCGCAGCGGCCCCTCGCCCTCCGGGTCGCCGTCCTCCGGGTCGAGCGCGCCGCCAGGGAAGGAGGGCTGCCCCGCGTGCGAGCGCAGGGAGGCCGCCCGCTCCATCAGGAGCAGCTCGGGCCCCTCGGCCCCCGCGCCGAGGAGGATGAGGACGGCGGAGGGACGGCCGCCGCTCGGCGGCGGCAGGAAGCGGCTGAGCTGCTCGGGCCGTACGCCGTCGACCGCGCGGACCACCGGGCCGAGCCAGGACGGCAGCCCCTCGCGGTCGACCGTGACGTCCTCGATGTCGGGTCGTGCCTGCGTCACTCCACCTCCAGCGGCGGCGCCGCCGTGCCCGGGAATCCCGGCGGCGGCTTGAGCCGCTGCCCCGGGCCACCGCCCATCTCGTACTTCAGCAGCTTCTTCGCCTTCTCCGGATCCGTCTCGCCCTCGCCGTACGACGGGCACAGCGGCGCGATCGGGCAGACGCCGCAAGCGGGGCGGCGGGCGTGGCACATCCGGCGGCCGTGGAAGATCAGACGGTGCGAGAGCATCGTCCACTCGCTCTTCGGGAAGATCGCCATGATGTCCTGCTCGATCTTCTCCGGCTCCTTCGCCCCGGTCCAGCCGAAACGGTGGACCAGCCGCTGGAAGTGGGTGTCCACGGTGAGGCCGGGGACGCCGAAGGCGTTGCCGAGCACCACGTTGGCCGTCTTGCGGCCCACGCCGGGCAGCGTGACCAGGTCCTCCAGCCGGCCGGGCACCTCGCCGCCGAAGGTGTCACGGAGCGCCGCCGACAGGCCGAGCAGCGCCCGCGCCTTGGCGCGGAAGAAGCCGGTGGGACGGAGGATCTGCTCCAGCTCCTCCGGGTCGGCGGCCGCCAGGTCCTCCGGCGTCGGGTACTTCGCGAAGAGCGCGGGGGTGGTCTGGTTGACCCTCAGGTCGGTCGTCTGGGCCGAGAGCACCGTGGCGACGAGCAACTGGAAGGGGTTCTCGAAGTCGAGCTCGGGGTGGGCGTACGGGTACACCTCGGCGAGCTCGCGGTTGATCCGCCGGGCCCTGCGGACCATCGCGAGCCGCGACTCGGGCTTGCCGGACGCCCGCGCGCGGCCGCCGGGGGTCGCCCGGGCGGGCTGTTCGCTCACAGCGGAATCCGCGGCGGCGGTCACCCTCCTGGCCCCGCCATCCTGCCGTTTCTTCTGCGCACTTGGCGTATCGGACACCCGGCCAGCCTAAGCCTCACCACCGACAATCGCCCTGGAGAGCCGCGATCCGGCCCCCAAACGGACCCCCGGAGCACAATCACACGAGCACATAAGACAGACTTGTGATTGATCGCACTGTTTTGCTGTCGGGCATGATGGGGACCGACCCAGCGATGTCGACAAGGAGAGAGCTCGTGGACGACGTTCTGCGGCGCGCACCGCTTTTCGCGGCGCTCGACGATGAGCAGGCCGCTGAACTGCGCGCCTCCATGACGGAGGTCACGCTCGCGCGTGGCGACTCGCTGTTCCACGAGGGGGAACCCGGGGACCGGCTGTACGTCGTCACCGAGGGCAAGGTGAAGCTGCACCGCACCTCGCCCGACGGCCGCGAGAACATGCTCGCCGTCGTCGGCCCCGGCGAGCTGATCGGTGAGCTGTCGCTCTTCGACCCCGGCCCGCGCACCGCCACCGCCACCGCGCTGACCGAGGTCAAGCTGCTCGGCCTCGGCCACGGCGACCTGCAGCCGTGGCTCAACGCCCGCCCCGAGGTCTCCACCGCGCTGCTGCGCGCCGTCGCCCGGCGCCTGCGCCGCACCAACGACGTCATGTCCGACCTGGTCTTCTCCGACGTCCCCGGCCGCGTCGCCAAGGCGCTGCTGGACCTGTCGCGCCGCTTCGGCGTGCAGTCCGAGGAGGGCATCCACGTCGTCCACGACCTCACGCAGGAGGAACTCGCGCAGCTGGTGGGCGCCTCCCGCGAGACCGTCAACAAGGCCCTCGCCGACTTCGCGGGCCGCGGCTGGCTGCGCCTGGAGGCGCGGGCGGTCATCCTGCTGGACGTCGAGCGGCTGGCGAAGCGCTCGCGCTGACGCCCATACGCGGACGAAGGGGCGCCCACCCGGAGGTGGGCGCCCCTTCTTGCGTCTCCGTCAGCGTCCGCGGGGCGCGGGGGCGCCGGGCGGGCACACCGCACGTCAGATCAGCCCGTGCTCCAGCAGGTAGTCCAGCTGCGCCCGCACCGACAGCTCGGCGGCCGGCCACAGGGCGCGGTCGACGTCCGCGTAGACGTGGGCGACGACCTCGGAGGGGGTCGCGAGGCCCCGCTCGACGGCCGTCTCGACCTGGGCGAGGCGGTGGGCGCGGTGGGCGAGGTAGAACTCGACCGCGCCCCGGGCGTCGGCGAGGACCGGGCCGTGGCCGGGCAGGACGGTGGCGACGCCGTCGTGCATCGTGAGCGCCTGCAGCCGGCGCAGGGAGTCCAGGTAGTCACCCAGCCGCCCGTCGGGGTGGGCGACGACCGTGGTGCCACGCCCGAGGACGGTGTCGCCGGTGAGCACGGCCCGGTCGGCGGGCAGGTGGAAGGAGAGCGAGTCCGCGGTGTGCCCGGGGGTGGGCACGACGCGCAGTTCCAGGCCGCCGGTGGTGACGACGTCGCCCGCGGACAGGCCCTCCTCGCCCAGGCGCAGTGCCGGGTCCAGGGCGCGCACCGCCGTCCCCGTCAGCTCGGCGAAGCGGCCCGCGCCCTCGGCGTGGTCGGGGTGGCCGTGGGTGAGCAGGGTGAGGGCGATCCGCTTGCCGAGGGAGTGCGCGGTGGAGACCACGTTGTTCAGGTGGCCCTCGTCGAGCGGCCCCGGGTCGATGACGACGGCGAGCTCGGAGTCCGGCTCGGAGACGAGCCAGGTGTTCGTGCCGTCCAGCGTCATGGGCGAGGGGTTCGGCGCGAGCACGCACACCGCGCGGGCGGTCGCCCGGCCCCCGACCTCCGCGCGGGGCTTGCCGGGCTGAAGGGCCGAGGTCATTCGGCGGCTCCCATGCGCTTGGTGAATTCCTCGTGGCCGGGCCAGGTCAGCACGATCTCCTCGCCCACCAGCGCGGCCCGCGCCAGCACCGGGGTGAGGTCGCGCCCGTCCGCGGCGCCCGCCAGGGCCGCTGACGCCGAGTCGTACGGCAGCAGCTCCCGCAGCGTCGCGATCGTCGGCGGCAGCATGGTCATCTCGCCGCGGTCGTAGCCGTCCACGGCCTCGGCGGGCCGCAGCCACACCGTGCGGTCCGCCTCGCCCGACACGTCGCGGGTGCGCTGGCCGGGCGGGAGCGCGGTCACGAAGAACCACGTGTCGTACCGGCGCTCCTCGAACTCCGGGGTGATCCAGCGGGCCCACGGGCCGAGCAGGTCGGAGCGGAGCACCAGGGAACGGCGGGCCAGGAAGTCGGCGAAGGACAGCTCCCGCGAGACCAGGGCGCGCCGGTCGGCCTCCCAGTCCTCGCCGGTGGTGTCCGCGACGACGGACCGCTCGTCGGGCCCGGCCAGCAGCACGCCGGACTCCTCGAAGGTCTCGCGCACGGCCGCGCACACGATCGCCTGCGCGGCGGCGGGGTCCAGGCCCTCGCCCAGCCGGGCGGCCCAGGTCGGCGGCGGGGGTCCCGCCCAGGCCACCGGGCGCTCGTCGCGCGGGTCCACACCGCCGCCGGGATAGGCGTACGCGCCCGCGGCGAAGGCCATCGAGGCCCGGCGCCGCAGCAGGTGCACGGCGGGGCCGCCGTCGCCGTCCCGCAGCAGCAGGACGGTCGCCGCACGGCGCGGCACGACGGGCTCCAGGGTGCCCGCGGTGAGGGCGCGGATGCGCTCGGGCCAGCTCGCCGGGAACCACTGGCCGTTCGTGGTGGTCATGTGGCGGATGCTATGCGCTTGCGCGGGGATGTTCGATAGGGCCCGGGCCGGGCGGGCCCGGGGTACCCCTCCGGTGGCCGGGACACGGCTCCGCCGGAGGGGTGCGGGACGTCAGTCCTCGACCTCGACCTGGATCTCGACCTCGACCGGCGCGTCGAGCGGCAGGACGGCCACGCCGACGGCGCTGCGGGCGTGCACGCCCTTCTCGCCGAGGACCTCGCCCAGCAGCTCGCTCGCGCCGTTGACGACGGCCGGCTGCCCGGTGAAGTCGGGGGCGGAGGCGACGAAGCCGACGACCTTCACGACGCGCTTGACGCGGTCGAGGTCACCCACGACGGAGCGGACCGCGGCCAGGGCGTTGAGCGCGCAGGTGCGGGCGAGTTGCTTGGCCTCGTCCGCGGTGACCTCGGCGCCGACCTTGCCGGTGCAGGTCAGCTTGCCCTCGACGAGCGGCAGCTGGCCCGCGGTGTAGACGTACGCGCCGGACCGGACGGCCGGGACGTACGCGGCGAGCGGGGCGGCCACCGCGGGGAGCTCGAGCCCCAGTTCCGCCAGCCGCTGCTCGACCGCGCTCACGCGTTCTTCTCGCGTTTGAAGTACGCCACCAGCTGCTCGGGGTTGTTCGGGCCCGGCACGACCTGGACGAGCTCCCAGCCGTCCTCGCCCCAGGTGTCCAGGATCTGCTTCGTCGCGTGCACCAGCAGCGGCACGGTCGCGTATTCCCACTTCGTCATGAGGGGACTGTAATGCCTGGCACAGCCCCGCCCCCGAGTAGCCCCGCCCTCGACTGGTTAGGCTCGCAGGTGTGAGGCTCCACATCGTGACGGGCAAGGGCGGTACCGGCAAGACGACGGTCGCCGCTGCGCTGGCACTCGCCCTCGCCGCCGAGGGTCGACGGACACTGCTGACGGAGGTGGAGGGGCGGCAGGGCATCGCGCAGCTCTTCGAGACCGAGGCCCTCCCCTACGAGGAGCGCAAGATCGCCGTGGCCCCGGGCGGCGGCGAGGTGTACGCCCTGGCCATCGACGCCGAACAGGCGCTGCTGGACTACCTCGACATGTTCTACAAGCTCGGCCGGGCCGGGCGGGCCCTGAAGAAGCTGGGCGCGATCGACTTCGCCACCACCGTGGCGCCGGGACTGCGCGACGTCCTGCTGACCGGCAAGGTCTGCGAGGCCGTGCGCCGCAAGGACCGGGCGGGCTGGCGGTCGTACGACGCGGTGGTGCTGGACGCGCCGCCGACCGGGCGGATCACGCGCTTCCTCAACGTCAACGACGAGGTCGCCGGGCTGGCCCGGTTCGGCCCGATACACAATCAGGCGCAGGCCGTGATGCGGGTGATGAAGTCCCCGGAGACCGCGGTGCACCTGGTCACCCTCCTGGAGGAGATGCCGGTCCAGGAGACCGTGGACGGCGTGGCCGAGCTGCGCGAGGCGGGGCTGCCGACCGGGGCCGTGGTCATCAACATGGTGCGCCCGGTGGTGATGGACGGCGCGGCCGTGGCCTCGGCGCGCGACGGGCAGCGCACGGCGATCGCCAAGGCGCTCTCCCAGGCCGGGCTGGGCGGCGCGCGGCGCGGCGGCCTCGCGGAGCGGCTCGTCGACCCGCTGCTGGCGCAGGCGCACGAGCACGCGGAGCGCGTGGCCCTGGAGCGGGCCCAGCGCGAGGAACTGGCCGCGCTGGGGCTGCCCGCGTACGAGCTGGAACTGATGGGCGACGGGGTCGATCTCGGCGGGTTGTACAGATTGGCTGAAAATCTGCGGAAGCAGGGGCTGGGGGTCGCATGAGCCTGGAGAGTCCGGTATTGGACATCGACCCGCTGATCGACGATCCGAGGACCCGGATCGTCGTCTGCTGCGGCTCGGGCGGGGTCGGCAAGACCACCACGGCCGCGGCGCTGGGCGTCCGTGCCGCCGAGCGCGGCCGCAAGGCCGTCGTGCTGACCATCGACCCGGCGCGTCGGCTGGCGCAGTCCATGGGCCTCACGGAACTCGACAACACCCCGCGCAAGGTGGCCGGGATCGACGAGTCCGCGGGCGGTGAGCTGCACGCGATGATGCTCGACATGAAGCGGACCTTCGACGAGGTCGTGCTCCAGCACACGGACCAGGAGCGGGCCCGGGCGATCCTGGACAACCCCTTCTACCAGTCGCTCTCCGCGGGCTTCGCGGGCACGCAGGAGTACATGGCCATGGAGAAGCTGGGCCAGCTGCGCGCGCTCGACGCGTGGGACCTGATCATCGTCGACACCCCGCCGAGCCGGTCGGCGCTGGACTTCCTGGACGCCCCCAAGCGGCTGGGGTCCTTCCTGGACGGGCGTTTCATCCGGCTGCTGATGGCCCCCGCGAAGGTCGGCGGGCGGGCCGGCGTGAAGTTCCTCAACGTCGGGATGTCGATGATGACCGGCACGCTCAGCAAGGTCATGGGCGCGCACCTGCTGCGCGACGTGCAGACCTTCGTGGCGGCGATGGACTCGATGTTCGGCGGCTTCCGCTCCCGGGCGGACGCCACGTACAAGCTGCTCCAGGCGAACGGGACGGCGTTCCTGGTGGTGGCCGCGCCGGAGCGGGACGCGCTGCGCGAGGCCTCGTACTTCGTGGAGCGGCTGGCGGCGGAGAACATGCCGCTCGCCGGGCTGGTGCTGAACCGTGTGCACGGCAGCGGGGCGGCGCAGCTCACGGCGGAGCGGGCGCTGGCGGCGGCGGAGGCACTGGACGACCTGGACGACCTGGATGCCGCTGACGCGACTGACGCCTCCGACGCCGCCCCTGTCGCCGGATATCCGTCAACTCCCCGGCTGACCGGGGAGTTTGACGAATCCGCAGAAAATCTTCAAAGCGTCGGCATTGTGGATCAGCCCGGCGGGAAAGCTGGACTCCGTACGGCCGACGGCGGCGAAGGGACCCCCAGTACGGACAGTGCGGACACCAGCTCTCCCGAATCGCCCACCGGCTCCCCGACCGTTTCCGTGCCCGCACAGGACCCCGCCGCGGGCCGGCCCACGGACCCGCTGGACACCGACCGCCTCACCGCCGGCCTGCTGCGCCTGCACGCCGAACGGATGCAGCTGGTCGCGCGCGAGCGGCGTACCCGTGAGCGTTTCGTCTCGGTGCACCCGGACGTGCCCATGGTGGACGTCGCGGCCCTGCCCGGCGACGTGCACGACCTCGAGGGCCTGCGCGCGATCGGCGAACGTCTCGCGCAGGGTCAGCCGACGGCGGCGTAGTCGTCGTAGTCCCCGTCGTAGCCCTCGTCGTCGAGCGGGAGCACACCCGTGCTGCGCTCGTACTCCGTGCGCGCCGTCTCCAGGAGCCTGCGCCACGAGGTGACCGTGGGACGCCGGCGCAGCAGCGCCCTGCGCTCCCGCTCGGTCATCCCGCCCCAGACGCCGAACTCCACACGGTTGTCCAGAGCGTCGGCCAGGCACTCGGTACGCACCGGGCAGCCGGTGCACACCGCCTTGGCCCTGTTCTGGGCCGCTCCCTGGACGAAAAGTTCATCCGGATCCGTCGTGCGGCACGCGGCCTGCGTACTCCAGTCCGTAACCCAGCTGCTCATGCTGGCGCCGTCCTCTCCCGAATCGAGGCTCCCCCACGGCGGCAAGCGGCATATTCACCGTTGCCAGTTGAGGACGTTACGGAAGGTGGGCACGGCGCAACAGCCCTTTCAGGCCCAATCTTGAATGGCCCGAACGGACTATGGGTACGCGGCAGATCACCCGACGGAGTGAGCCGACGGCAGAACGGGCGAATTGCCGCAAAACGGTCAGCTCGCCACTTCTGGGGCCTGAGATCCAGGTCATATGGCTGGCATATGACAGGAATTCGGGCAGTTCTCATCACCCACAAGAGTGAGGATGGAAGACAGACGTGTGCGCAGTGTTCGCGCCTGTCTGTTACAGAGTAGGCGAACAAGCATGCCCACGTCTTAAGAATGGCAACGTAAGCTGCACCCCATGGGTCACAAGCGATCGCGCCCCACCAGCAGCGGCGGCACCAGTACCGCTCAGCAGGCCGCCAAGTTCCTGGGTGTCAGCGTCCTGGCCGGCGTGGTGCTGGCCGGCATCGCCCTCCCCGCGGCGGGGGCGCTCGGACTGAGCGCCAAGGGCACCGCGGCCGGCTTCGACTCCCTGCCGGGCGAGCTGAAGCGCCCGCCGCTCTCGCAGAGCACCCGGATCCTGGACGTCAAGGGCGACCTGATCGCGAACGTCTACTCGCGCGACCGCACGGTCGTGGGGCTCGACAAGATCAGCAAGTCGATGCAGCAGGCCATCGTCGCCATCGAGGACGCCCGCTTCTACGAGCACGGCGCGATCGACGTCAAGGGCATCCTGCGCGCGCTCAACAAGAACGCCCAGGAGGGCGGTGTCTCCGAGGGCGCTTCCACCCTGACGCAGCAGTACGTGAAGAACGTCTTCATCGAGGAGGCCGGCGACGACCCCACCAAGGTCCAGCAGGCCACCCAGCAGACCATCGGTCGCAAGATCAAAGAGATGAAGTACGCCATCCAGCTCGAGCAGGAGCTGGGGAAGCAGAAGATCCTCGAGAACTACCTCAACATCACCTTCTTCGGCGAGCAGGCCTACGGGGTCGAGGCCGCCTCCCGGCGTTACTTCAGCAAGTCCGCCAAGGACCTGTCGCTCACCGAGTCCGCGCTGCTGGCCGGCCTCGTCCAGTCGCCGAGCCGGTACGACCCCGTGAACGACCCGGAGGAGGCCAAGAAGCGCCGCGACGTGGTGCTGCAGCGCATGGCCGACCTGAAGGACGTCACGCAGGCCCAGGCCGACGCCGCGAAGAAGAAGCCGCTCGGCCTCAAGATCCGCGAGCCCAAGAACGGCTGCATCACCGCCGTCAACGGCGCCGGGTTCTTCTGCGACTACGTGCGCCAGGTCTTCCTCAGCGACAAGGCCTTCGGCAAGACCAAGGCCGAGCGCGCCAAGCGCTGGGACCAGGGCGGCCTCACCGTCCGCACCACCCTCGACCCGAAGGCGCAGCGGGCGGTCCAAGACTCGATCAGCCAGCACGTGTACAAGAGCGACGACGTCGCCACCGCCGTGACCCTGGTCCAGCCGGGCACGGGCAGGATCGTCGGGATGGGCCAGTCCCGCCCGTACGGCTTCAAGAAGAACCAGACCCAGATCAACTACTCCGTCGACCGGAACATGGGCGGCGGCGCGGGCTACCAGCCGGGTTCGACGTTCAAGCCCTTCACCGCCGCGGCCGCCCTGGAGAAGGGCATGTCGACGGCCCAGTCCTACCCCTCGCCGAACGAGATGCCGTACCCGGACGTGACCGACTGCGACGGCAAGCGCTACACGAGCAAGGACAAGGTGCCCAACGAGAGGAAGGACGAGGTCGGCCCGTACGGAATGAGGGAGGCGCTGGCGAAGTCGATCAACACCTACTTCGTCTCCCTGGAGGCCGACGCCGGCCTGTGCGACGTGACGCGGATGGTCAACTCCCTCGGCATCACCAAGCGCGCCGGCGGGACGAAGTTCGGCCTCGGTGCCTCCTTCACCCTCGGCGTCAACGAGATGTCGCCGCTGAAGATGGCCGCCGCCTACGCGGCCTTCGCCAACAAGGGCGAGTACTGCACCCCGGTCGCCATCGAGTCGATTAGCGACGCGAACGGCAAGAAGCTGCCGGTGCCCAAGACCGAGTGCGAGCGGGCCATGTCCGAGCAGACCGCCTCCACGATCAGCACCCTGCTCAAGGGCGTGGTCGAGGACGGCACCGGTCAGCAGGCCGGGCTCAGCGACCGCGACAGCGCGGGCAAGACGGGTACGACGGACTTCCGGTACGCCGCCTGGTTCGTGGGCTACACCTCGGACATGGCGGGTGCCGTCTGGGTCGGCGACCCGGCCCACAAGCGCAGGATGACCAACATCACCATCGGCGGCCACTACCACGCCGAGGTATACGGCGCCGACACCCCGGGTCCGATCTGGAAGGACGCGATGTCCGGCGCCCTGGCCGGCACCGTCTCGCCCGGCCTGCCGACGGTCGCCATCAAGGATCCCGAGAAGCCGCGCAACGACGATGACGACCACCACGGCCGCGGTGACAACGGCGGCAACGGCAACGGTGGCGACGACGGCCTGCTCGGCGGGATCTTCGGCGGCGACACCCTCGGCGGCGACGGGGCCAACGGCTTCACCACCGGCGGTGGCAACGGCCGCGGCGGCGGGAACAACAGCACCACGGGTCCCGGGACCGGCACCCCCGAGACGGGCGGCACCGGGCCGGGCTGATCCCCGCGGGAGACGACGTGACGCCGAAGGGGCGCCGGGACCGATCGGTCCCGGCGCCCCTTCGGCGTTCCGGTGGAGGGCGCCCGGCGGGCCACGCCGCCCTCCGTGGCGTCGGGGCCCGTCGGCCCCGTCAGCCGCCCGCGAGCTGCTTGCGCACCTCGGCGGCGACCCGGCCGCCCTCGGCCAGGCCGGCGACCTTCGGGTTCACGATCTTCATGACCGCGCCGATCGCCTTCGGCCCCTCGGCGCCCGACTCCTCGATCGCCGCGGCGACGATGCCGGCCAGCTCCGCGTCGTCCAGCTGCTTGGGCAGGTAGGCGTCCAGCACCTCGCGCTCGGCCAGCTCACGCTCCGCGGCCTCCTTGCGGCCGCCCTGCTCGAAGGCGTCGGCGGCCTCCCGGCGCTTCTTCGCCTCGCGGGCGATCACCTTCAGCACCTCGTCGTCGGAGAGCTCGCGCGCCTCCTTGCCCGCGACCTCCTCCTTGGTGATCGCGGTGAGGGTCAGACGGAGGGTGGACGAGGTCAGCTCGTCCCGCCCCTTGATGGCAGCCGTGAGGTCGTCGTGCAGACGCTTCTTGAGCGTGGTGGTCATGGCGTCGAGTCTGCCAGGTCGCCACCGGGAGGGCCGCGGATTTATCCCTGACGTGCCGTCTGCCACCATGGAGGGCATGCGCGCGCGATACGGAGTACCCCTGGGCATCACAGCTGCCGGTGCGGCCTGCGTGGCCTACGCGGCCGGGATCGAGGCACGGTCGTTCCGGCTGCGCAGGGTGGCGGTCCCGGTGCTGCCGGCCGGGATGCGGCCGATCCGCGTCCTGCAGGTCTCCGACATCCACATGGTCCGCGGCCAGAACAAGAAGCGCCGCTGGCTGCAGTCGCTGGCCGGGCTCCGCCCCGACTTCGTCGTGAACACCGGCGACAACCTCTCCGACCCCCAGGGCGTCCCCGAGCTGATGGACGCCCTCGGGCCGCTGCTCGACCTCCCCGGCGCCTACGTCTTCGGCTCCAACGACTACTACGGCCCCACCCCGCGCAACCCCGCCCGCTACCTCGCCGAGCGCCTCCGGGGCACGCACGGTCTCAACGGCCAGAACAACCCCGCCATCGGCGTCATCCGCAACCCGTGGGAGGAGATCCGCGACGCCTTCGACGTGGCCGGCTGGGTCGGGGTCAACAACACCCGCGGCCGCCTCAAGCTCGACGACGGCATCGAGATCGCCTTCGCGGGCCTCGACGACCCCCACATCCGGCGCGACCGCTACGCCGCCATCGCCGGCGGTCCCGACACGGACGCCGACCTCTCGCTCGCGGTCGTCCACGCCCCGTACCTGCGCGTGCTCGACGCCTTCACCGCCGACCGCTACCCGCTGATCCTCGCCGGGCACACCCACGGCGGCCAGCTGTGCATCCCCTTCTACGGCGCCCTCGTCACCAACTGCGACATCGACGCGGACCGGGTCAAGGGCCTGTCCACCCACGAGGCCGCCGGTCGCCGCTCCTACCTGCACGTCTCCGCGGGCTGCGGCACCAACCGCTACACCCCGGTCCGCTTCGCCTGCCCGCCCGAGGCCACCCTGCTCACCCTGACACCGGGCGCCTGAGCCGCCGCGGAAAACCGGATTTCGTCTCCAGCGGGAGGTCCGCTAGAGTAATCCTCGTCGCGCCGGGCCCGAGGCCACGACGCGACACCGGGGTGTGGCGCAGCTTGGTAGCGCGCTTCGTTCGGGACGAAGAGGCCGTGGGTTCAAATCCCGCCACCCCGACTTCGTAGATGCAGATCAGGGCTCCCAGGAATTTTCCCGGGAGCCCTGACTCGTCTCATGTGACTATCCGCCTGACCACCGCTCGCGGTCCCGGCCGAAGCCGGGGCCGCTCATGAGGCCTTCGCCGCGCTCTGCGCCTTGAGCCACTCGGCGAACGTCTGGGTGCCGCGGGGGCCGGGGCCGGTCGGCAGCAGGCCGCCGCTGCGCATCCCGCCAGGGAAGTACAGGGGCACGACCGGACGGCGGCGCGCGCCGCCCGCGGCGATGAGGCGCCGGGCCAGGTCGACCAGGGACTCGACCTGCGGGCCCGCGAGCTCGGGGGCCATCCCCTTCGGCGCTTCGAGGGCGAGGTCGACGAGGGCTTCGGCCACTTCCCGTACGGCGATGGGCTGGACCGGCGCCGTCGGCACCAGCGCGATCGGTCCGGGGACACCGCTCAGCGCCTGACCGACGAACTCGTAGAACTGCGTCGCCCGCATGATGGTCCATGGCACCGGCCCGCCCCGGATGATCTCCTCCTGCCGCAGCTTGCCCGTGTAGTACGGGTGCCCGACCCGGTCGACCCCCACGATCGACGGCGTCACGAGGTGCCGGACCCCGGCGCGTTCGGCCGCACCGATGAGGTTCCGTCCCGCCTTCTCGAAGAAGCCGACGGCGACCGACTTGCGGTTCGTGGTCACGTTGCTGACGTCGATCACCGCGTCGGCCCCGGTCAGCGCCGCTTCCAGCCCCGACCCGCTCACCAGGTCGACGCCCTGTCCGCGTGACAGCACCACGGGCTCGTGTCCGCGGGCCCGTACGGCCTCCACCACGAAACGTCCGGCCACCCCGGTACCGCCGGCGACTGCGATCTTCATGACTGCTCCTGTCCTCCCGGTGCTGCACGAGAGGAAGGAACGGGCCACACCTATCGCGTCAGCTCCACCTATTGTTACGAACGCGATCGTATCATTCAATACTAATAGGGATGGCCGCCGCTTGCCGGCCGCCCCGAGGCCGTCCTCTCAGTCCACCGGACCCGGGGGGGCACCCAGGGTCCCGCGAGCGCCAACCGTGCGGCGGCTCACCGACACCCTGCGCAAGCAGCCACGCCGCGGCCCGCACCAGGCCGCGCGCCGCGTCCAGGGGGGTGTCGCAGGAGCGCCCGCTCTCGGCGACGGTGTGCCCGCCGCAATCCACCTCGCGGTCGCACGCCACCCTGACCTCCGCCTCGACCTCCCACGGCGGACCCCCGCGCAGGTCCCAGAGGCATCGGCGCGGGACGTACAGCCGCGCATGGAAGGAGACCTCGCGGACCTCCACGGAGCCGAAGACTCCCGTGAGCTCGAAGCCCTCAACGCGGTGGTATTCCAGGCCACTTCCGGTGTGACCGGCCCGGACGCCGAGGTGCTCGGCCAACCGCGAGACGAGCGCACCGGCCGTGCTCAGCGCTTCCTGCACGGCCTCGGCGTCAGCCGGATCCGGGAACACCCAGCGCACATCGCCCCGGCCGAGCGGGATCGCTTCCTCCACGGGCACGAGTCTGACCCGGTGCGGGCCCACGGCCAAGGCCCGGACGCGCAGCGGCGCGGGTCAGCCGCAGATGGTGCCGGGGGCGGGGAGTTCGCCGTGGGTCAGGTAGAGGTCGACGGCGTCGTCGATGCAGGGGCTGCCGCGGTGGTAGGCGGTGTGGCCGTCGCCGTCGTAGGTGAGGAGGTGGCCGGAGTCGAGTTGACGGGCGAGGGACTGGGCCCAGGGGTACGGGGTGGCGGGGTCGCGGGTGGTGCCGACGACGAGGATGGGGGCGGCGCCGAAGGCGGCGATGGCGTGCGGGGTCTGGGTCGCCGGGACGGGCCAGTGGGTGCACAGCACCAGGAACGTGGCCAGTGAGGTGCCGAACTGGGGCGAGGCGTGCAGGAAGGCGGGCAGTGCGGCCTGGGCCTGGGCCTCGGAGAAGCGGGCCCCGAGGGTGGAGCTGAGGCAGTCGACGGCGAGGAGGGCGTCCGCGGCGTTGCCGGAGTCGCCCTCGTCCGTGCCGCCGAACTGCTGCAGCTCGGTGGTGTCGCCGGCCAGGATCTGGCGCAGCATGGTGCGCAGTTCCTCCCAGGAGGCCTCGCGCAGGGCCGTGATGACCGCGGTGAGGAGGTCCTCGCCGGTGACGGTGATGTCCTTGCCCTGGCGCAGCGGGCCGGCGTCCAGCTTGTCCCGCAGGCCGTCGAGGACGCGGCCGGCCTCCGCGACGGAGTGGCCGACCGGGCAGTCGGGGCGGGCGGCGCAGTCGGCGGCGAAGGAGTCCCAGGCCAGCTGGTACCCGGCGGTGCTGTCCAGGTTCTCGCGGTAGCCGTCGATCGCCGGGTCGACGGCGCCGTCGAGGACCATGCGGCCGACCCGCGAGGGGAACAGCTCGGCGTAGGTCGCGCCGAGGTAGGTGCCGTAGGAGTAGCCGAGGTAGTGCAGGCGCTCGTCGCCGAGGAGGGCGCGGACGACGTCCATGTCGCGTGCCGCGTCCGGGGTGCCGAGGTGGGGCAGCAGTTCCCCGGCGTGCTCCTCGCAGGCGTCGGCGAGTTCCTCGAACGCCTCGTAGGAGTCGGTGATCTCGGCCGCGTCGCCGGACAGCCGCAGGCCGAAGCCCATGGGGGTGGCCGGGGTGTCGGTGGCGCACTCCACGGGGGTGCTGTACTGCACGCCGCGCGGGTCGACGGCGACCAGGTCGTACGCGGAGCGCGTGGCCGGGGAGAAGGTGCCGGCGGCGGCGACCAGGTAGTCGACGGCGGACTCGCCGGGACCGCCGGGGTTGATTTGGAGCGAGCCGACGCGGGCGGCGGCGTCGCCGGTGGCCCGCACGCGGGCGGCGGTCAGGGTGATGTCGCCCGCTTCCGGGTGGGCGTAGTCCAGGGGCACCGTCACGGTCGCGCACTGGAAGCCGGGCACGTCCTGGCAGGCTTCCCAGTCGAGGTGCTGCTCGTAGTAGCGCCGCAGCTCGGGGGGTACGCCCGCCGCGGGGTCCGCGGCCGCCCGGCCGGCTTCGGGGGACAGCCGCAACGGGCCGGCGGTGGCGCAGGCAGCGGTCAGCAGGAGCCCGCAGGTGCTCAGCACCGCGAGCACGCCCCGCAGCCTGCGCCGGGGTATCCCGTCGGTGTCCCGTACAGCGATCATCGCCACGCCTTCCTCGTACGCCCGTGTGACGGGGGGACCGCCGGACGCGGCGCCCGGGCCGCCCCGGGGAATCAGGGTCCGGTCGTGTCGCGGAGCGCTCGGACGCACCCCCCGCGGCTCCGCTGCGTCACCACCCCATCACACGTCGTACGTGGTGGCGGCCCGAGTGGGCCGAACGCGTGAACTTCCCAAGGGCCCGGACAGGGGTTCAGCGGGGCGCGTAGGCGATGCGCTCGAAGGGCCAGGCGCCGGCCAGCCAGTCGCTGACGACGCGGTGCAGCGCGGCGTCCAGGGCGGCGTGGGGGGCGCTGACCCAGGAGCGGACGTCGATGACGCCGGGCTCGGTACGTGAGCCGTAGACGTACACGCAGCCGATGACGTCGCCGCCGGGGACGGACAGGACGGTGTAGGTGAAGCCGGTGCGGCGCTCGAAGTCCTCCGCGTGCTTGCGCAGGTCCTCCAGGTTGGCTTCGAGGCTAATCCCGTCCGGCGGCGGCCAGGAGCGGCCCTCGAAGCCGGGGGTGGCGCGGATGTGGTCGATGCCGGACGTCCAGGCGGCGTGGTCGGCGGCGTTGTGCCGCGGGCCGAGGGGCTCCAGGCGGAAGCGGTCGGTGGCGGGCGGGTCCGGGACGACGAAGTCCGGCGGGACGAGGGGCTGTTCGGTGTCGGTCATGGCGCGAGGGTAACCGGGTGCCGCCCGGGCCGTCGCCGGTGCGCCGCCGCCGTGCGAAGGTTGGGCCATGGGTGTCGAGTTCGTGGTCTTCATGACGCTGCCGGGCCTGGTGATCCTGCTGGTCGGGGTGGCCTTCGTCGACCAGGTGCTGCGGGCGGGCCGGTGGGGCGGACGGAGCGGGCACGTCTCCGCGACCGGTTTCGAGCAGCTGCACGCGAGCTTCTCGCCGGGCAAGCGCAGCGAGTTGGACGAGCGCCGGGCGACGCTGATGCTGCGCGACGAGGAGGGCGACGGGGCGCCCCCGCGGTCGCGGGTGGACCTGGGGCGGGGGACGGCGCTGATCGTCGTTCCGGGGCGTGATCGCAGCTGGTGACGACGGCCACGGTCCGCTGCGGGGCGCGATCGGGTTTGATGGTGGCATGAGCGACGTCATGGCTGGTATGCCGGATTGGGAGAAGCGCTTCCGGGCGCCACGCGTCGGACTGCCGGAGTGGGCGGAGGACGCCCCCCACCGCAGCCTGTTCGTGTCGAATGCGACGGGTACCTACGAGCTGTACGCGTGGGACCGGACGACCGGGGCGCAGCGGCAGGTCACCGACCGGCCGAACGGCACGTCGGACGGGACGCTGACGCCGGACGGCGCGTGGGTGTGGTGGTTCGCGGACACCGACGGGGACGAGTTCGGGGTCTGGATGCGGCAGCCCTTCGCGGGCGGCCCGGACGAGCCGGCCGCGCCCGGCCTGGAGCCCTCGTACCCCGCGGGGCTGGCGCTGGGCCGGGGCGGGCTGTCGGTGGTGGGCCGCTCCACCGACGAGGAGGGCACGACGATCCACGTCGTGCGTCCCGGGGCGGAACCGGTGGAGATCTACCGGCACGAGGAGTCGGGTGGGGTCGGCGCGCTGTCGGAGGACGGCACGCTGGTCGTCGTCGAGCACACCGAGCACGGCGACGCGATGCACTCGGCGCTGCGGGTCGTCACGACGGACGGCACGACGGTCGCGGAGCTGGACGACAGCGAGGGCGGCACGAAGGAACTGGGCCTGGAGTGCCTGGGGTTCGCCCCCGTGCCGGGCGACGCCCGGCTGCTGGTGGCGCACCAGCGGCGCGGCCGCTGGGAGCCGATGGTCTGGGACGTCGCGGCGGGCACGGAGACCGCCCTGGCGATCGACCTGCCCGGTGACGTCGCGGCGGAGTGGTACCCGGACGGCACCGCGCTGCTGGTGGTGCACTCGTACCGGGCCCGCAGCGAGATCTACCGCTACGGGCTGGCGGACGGGGAGCTGACCCGGCTGGACACCCCGGCGGGTTCGGTGAGCGGCGCGACGGCCCGCCCCGACGGCACGGTGGAGTTCCTGTGGTCGTCGGCGGCGGCGCCCTCCGAGGTGCGGTCGACGACCGGGGCCGTGGTGCTGGAGGCGCCGGGTGAGCGGGCCCCGGGCTCGCTGCCGGTGGAGGACGTGTGGGTGGACGGGCCCGGCGGGCCGGTGCACGCGCTCATCCAGCGGCCCGCGCGGGGCGAGGGCCCGTACCCGACGGTGTTCGAGATCCACGGCGGGCCCACCTGGCACGACTCGGACGCCTTCGCGGCCGGCCCGGCGGCCTGGCTGGACCACGGGTACGCGGTGGTGCGGGTCAACTACCGCGGTTCCACGGGCTACGGCCGGGAGTGGACGGACGCGCTCAAGCACCGCGTCGGCCTGATCGAGCTGGAGGACATCGCGGCGGTCCGGACGTGGGCGGTGGAGTCGGGCTTCGCCGACCCGGCCCGGCTGGTGCTGTCCGGCGGCTCCTGGGGCGGCTTCCTGACGCTGCTGGGGCTGGGCACCCAGCCCGAGCTGTGGACGGTGGGCCTCGCGGCGGTGCCGGTCGCGGACTACGTGACGGCGTACGGCGACGAGATGGAGGCGCTGAAGGCGCTGGACCGCACCCTGTTCGGCGGTTCCCCCGAGGAGGTCCCGGACCGCTACGAGGCGTCCTCGCCGATCACGTACGTGGCGCGGGTCAAGGCCCCGGTCTACGTCTCGGCGGGCCTCAACGACCCGCGCTGCCCCATCCGGCAGATCGACAACTACGTCGAGCGGCTGGCGGGCCTGGGCAAGGCGCACGAGGTCTACCGCTACGACGCCGGGCACGGCTCGCTCGTCGTCGACGAGCGGATCAAGCAGCTACGACTGGAGCTGGACTTCGTCCGGCGCCACCTCGGCGGCTGAGGCCGCGGCCGGCCCCTCCTCCCCGGTGAGGCCGAGCTCGGCGTCGCGCCGGGTCTCGGCCTCCCGCCGGACGAGCCGGAACCACATGAAGACCACGAAGCCCGCGAAGACGAACCACTCGCCGGTGTAGCCGAGGTTCTGGAAGGCCTTGAGGTCCAGGCCGGTGCCGCTCGGCGCGACCGGAGGGACGGCCCGCAGGGGCGCGGGGACGGCCTCGGTCTGGGTGATCCAGGCGCCGTACACCTGGTACGGGACGAGGTTGACCAGGGACGCCGCGCTGATGATCCCCAGCTGTCCCTCGGCGAGCCCGCCGCGGCCGATCGCGCCGTCGGTGCCGGCGCTCTCGGGGGCCTGCAGGGCCCCGGTGACGGTGACCTCGCCGGCCGGCGGTGCGGGCACGCCGGCGGCGGACGCGCGGTCCGCGTCGCCGGGCAGCCAGCCGCGGACTACGGGCAGGGCGGCCGCGCCGTCGCCGGTCAGCAGCGGGGTGAGCACGTAGTAGCCGGTGCGTCCGTCGAGCTCACGGCCGGGCACGAGGAACTGGTGCGCCGTGTCGTAGCGGCCGGTGGCCCGTACCGTGCGGCCGGCCGTCTCGGTGGTCAACGCGGAGGTCGCCCGCGGCAGCAGGCGCTCCAGCGGCGCCGCGTCCCGGGCGGTGGCCGCGGGCTTGTCCTGGGCGGCGCGGTGGCTGTCGACGCGGGCCTCGAACCGGCTCAGCTGCCAGCTGCCCATGAAGGTGCAGAGGACCACGGCGCACACCATGAAGAGGTGCCCGCCCAGCCAGCGGGGGGACAGCAGGAACCGGTACACGCCGTCAACGGTACGGGGCGCCCGGGCGTCCCCGGGAACCGCCCCCCGCTACTGCGCGGCGATGGCGCCGGTCCTGTAGACCGTCCCGGCGCAGGCACCGCCGATCGTCGCCATGACGACGGGCGCTCCGGCCTCGGGCGTGTGGCTCAGCACGATGCTGCCCGCCGGGCCGCCCTGGCCGGGGCCGTCCATACCTGCCGGGGGCGCGGACGCCTCGCCGGACGGGGTGTTGGTGGCGGTCTCGGTGGGCGTCGGCGTGGCCGGGGGAGTGCAGCCGCCCGAGTCGCCGCCGGCGGCCGGGACCCAGGTGAACTCGACCCGGTAGCTCTGCCCGGGCTTGAGGATCAGCGTCGTGCCGAGGGAGTCGGGCAGTGTGGTGCCGTCGTTCGGGGTGTGGTCGACGACGTTGATGCGGGCGGAGTCGGCCGCGCCCTGGGTGGAGGAGACGCTGACCGAACCGCCGCCGTCGACGGTGCACGAGCCCTTCGAGGTGTTCGCCACCTGGAACCAGCCGTCGACCCGGCCCGAGCCGTCGGCGGCGCCGGCGTACCCGGAGGCGCTGCCGAGGTCGCCGGCGGTGCACAGCGGGGCGTTGGCCGCGAGCGTGTCGGAGGGGTCCGCGGAGCCCGTCGCTCCGGGGGTGACGTGCCCGTGGGAGCCGCCGGTGCGCGTGGGGTCCTCGTCGCGACGGCCGTCGCCGTCGGACGGGGAGGGCGTGCCGGCGCCGGCGGCGGGGCCGTTCGCGTCGCCGTCGGTGCCACCGGTGTCCTCGGCGCTGGAGGCGTTGGCGGTGCCGGTCCTGGCGGATCCGGAGAGGTCCGCCGCGTGGAGGGCGGCGGGGACCGCGACCAGCGCCAGCAGGCACGCGGCCGCGCTGCCGGCCAGCAACTGCCGGCGGTGCGCCCGCCGGGCGGGGACCGCGCGGCGCAGGTGCTCCAGCGCCTCCTGGCCCGGCTGGATGTCGCTCACGGCGTCGCGCATGAGCCGGCGCAGCGCCAGTTCGTCGGGGTTCAGCCGCTCCTCGGGGCTGCCACCGCCGATGTCGTTCTCGGTTTCCATACCGCCGGGTGGGTTCGGGTTGGTCATGCCGGGGCCTCCATCGCGACGCGGAGCGCCGCGAGACCACGCGAGCCGTACGCCTTCACCGAGCCTAGGGAAATGCCGAGGGTCTCGGCTACTTGGGCTTCGGTCATGTCGGCGAAGTAGCGCAGAACGAGGACCTCGCGCTGCCGGCGCTGCAGCTTGCGCAGGGCCGCCTTCAACTCGTCGCGCTCCAGCGCCTCGTACGCCCCCTCCTCGGCGCTCGCCATGTCGGGCATGGGCTTGGACAGCAGCCGCATGCCCATGATGCGGCGGCGCAGCGCGGAGCGGGAGAGGTTGACGACGGTCTGCCGGAGGTAGGCGAGGGTCTTCTCGGGTTCGCGGACCCGCTTGCGGGCCGAGTGGACGCGGATGAAGGCCTCCTGGACGACGTCCTCGCAGGAGGCGGTGTCGTCCAGCAGGAGTGCGGCGAGGCCGAGCAGCGAGCGGTAGTGGGCCCGGTAGGTCTCGGTGAGGTGGTCGACGGTGGTCCCGACTGACATCGCGGCGTCAGTGTCGCCGCGGTCGCGGTCCGAGGGCGCCTGCACCACAGGCCAGGGCGCGATCACCGGGATGCCGCCGACTGCGCGCGACGGCCGCCGGACGTGCGGACGCGCCGGAGCGCTGCCCCGCCCCACGAGGGGTGCTTCGATGCCGAGTGCCTCTGCCACGCCTGTTGGACACGCGTCCCCCCGTCAGGGTTGTACGCCCGAGGCACCGTTTTTGACGGTGTAGCACATATGCGCATGCGTACCAACTCTTCCCCAATGCCCCTTTTGCTGGCGCTGTTGCGCCGCGCCCGGCCTGCAGCACAGTAGGGCAGTGCGCTGACACAAAGACGCTCCCTGCGCGTCGCACGGTTGCGACACACAGGGAGCTGAAATTGTCTGGCGCCTACAGGCTTCCGATCAAGCGGTCCAGACCAGAGATTTGGGTCACCCGACCGAAATCGGGGTGCTCAGCGGCCTGTTCCTCCGTAGACGACCGCTTCGTCGGTTTCGCTGTCCAGGCCGAACGCGGAGTGCACGGCGCGCACGGCCTCGTTGACGTCGTCGGCGCGGGTGACGACCGAGATGCGGATCTCGGAGGTCGAGATCAGCTCGATGTTCACGCCCGCGTTGGACAGCGCCTCGAAGAACTGCGCCGTGACACCGGGGTTGGTCTTCATGCCGGCGCCGACCAGCGAGATCTTGGCGATCTGGTCGTCGTAGCGGAGCGTCTCGAAACCGATGGTGCCCTGGACGCGCTTCAGGGCCTCGATCGCCCTCGGGCCGTCGGCCTTGGGGAGGGTGAAGGAGATGTCGGTCAGGCCGGTGGCCGCGGCCGACACGTTCTGCACCACCATGTCGATGTTGATCTCGGCGTCCGCGATCGCCCGGAAGATCACGGCCGCCTCGCCCGGCTTGTCGGGCACACCGACGACCGTCACCTTGGCCTCGGATGTGTCGTGCGCGACACCGGAGATGATCGCGTGCTCCATGCCCGTCTGGTCCTCTCGCGGCTCATTGCTGACCCAAGTGCCCTGGAGGCCGGAGAACGACGACCGGACGTGGATCGGGATGTTGTAACGGCGGGCGTACTCCACACAGCGGTGGAGCAGCACCTTGGAGCCGGAGCTGGCGAGCTCCAGCATGTCCTCGGAGGAGATCCAGTCGATCTTCCGCGCCTTCTTCACCACGCGCGGGTCGGCGGTGAACACGCCGTCGACGTCGGTGTAGATCTCGCACACTCCGGCGTCGAGGGCCGCCGCCAGCGCCACCGCGGTGGTGTCGGAGCCGCCCCGGCCCAGCGTCGTGATGTCCTTGCTGTCCTGGGACACGCCCTGGAAGCCGGCCACGATCGCGATGTTGCCCTGGTCGAGGGCGGTGCGGATGCGGCCCGGCGTGACGTCGATGATCCGTGCTTTGTTGTGGACGGAGTCGGTGATGACACCCGCCTGGCTACCGGTGAACGACTGCGCCTCGTGTCCGAGGTTCTTGATCGCCATCGCCAGCAGGGCCATGGAGATCCGTTCCCCGGCGGTCAGCAGCATGTCGAACTCGCGGCCGGTAGGCATCGGAGATACCTGTTCGGCGAGCTCGATCAACTCGTCCGTCGTGTCACCCATCGCCGAGACCACGACGACCACCTGGTGGCCGCTCTTCTTGGCATCGACGATCCGCTTGGCAACGCGCTTGATGCCCTCGGCATCCGCAACGGAGGAGCCGCCGTACTTCTGCACGACAAGGCCCACGTGCGCTCCTCAAATCCGGTACTGCGTTCGGCTCAGTCTAACGAGCAGGCCGGAACCGACCTCTCAATACCACATGCTGAGACGCCGGGCCCACTCTGCGAGCCATCTGCCCAACGACACGCCGACCTATGCACACCGGGCGGCGTGCTCCGGGTCACTACGGCCCCGGGTCACCGCCTGGGAGACCCGACCACGCACACGCGCCCGCCCCTCGGGAGGGGCGGGCGCGGTGGGGGTTCAGCGGCTGGGGCGCAGCCCCAGCGGCTTGGCGATCTCGGCGGCCATGACCCGGCCGGCCTCGGCGGCGAGCTTGTCCTCGTCGTCCGCGCCGTGGTCGGTGTCCAGTCCGTCCAGTGCGTCCAGCGGGCTGTCCAGCCGCACATGGGCGACGAGGGACTGCAGGGCCCGCAGCGAGGCCGAGGCGGTCGGCCCCCAGTTGGACAGGTAGGAGAACTGCCACCACCACAGCGCCTCGCTGACCCGGCCCTCGCGGAAGTGCGCCAGGCCGTGCGCGAGGTCCGTCACCACGTCCGCGAGGTCGTCGGAGATCCGGCAGGCCACCGGCGTGCTGCGCGGCACGTAGGGGTCGAAGACCTCGGAGTAGACGTCGATCGGCTCCAGCAGCACCGCGAGCCGCTGGCGCAGCTCGTCGGCGTCGGGCTCCGGGCCGATGTCGGGCTCGTAGCGCTCCTCCGGGACGATGTCCTCGTGCGCCCCGAGGCGGCCCCCGGCCAGCAGCAGCTGGGAGACCTCCAGCAGCAGGTAGGGCACCGCGCTGTCGGGGTCGTCGCCCTTGGCGACCTCCCGTACCGACAGGATGAAGCTCTCGATCTGGTCCGAGATCGAGGAGGCGAAGTCGTCGGGGTCCAGGGCGTTGTCAGACATCAAGCAGCCGCCTTCCTTCAAAGGCCCGGCCGAGCGTGACCTCGTCGGCGTACTCCAAGTCGCCGCCGACCGGCAGACCGCTCGCGAGACGGGTGACCTTCAGTCCCATCGGTTTGACCATGCGTGCGAGATACGTGGCCGTCGCCTCCCCCTCGAGGTTGGGGTCGGTGGCCAGGATCAGCTCGGTGACGCTACCGTCCGCGAGCCGCGCCAGCAGCTCCCGTATGCGCAGGTCGTCCGGGCCGACCCCCTCGATCGGACTGATCGCGCCGCCGAGCACGTGGTAGCGGCCGCGGAACTCGCGGGTCCGCTCGATCGCCACCACGTCCTTGGGTTCCTCGACCACGCAGATGACGGCCGGGTCGCGGCGCGGATCACGGCAGACCCGGCACTGGTCGGCCTCGGCGACGTTGCCGCAGACCGCGCAGAACCTGACCTTCGCCTTCACCTCGCTGAGGGCGTGCGCGAGCCGTCGGACGTCGGCGGGGTCCGCCTGCAGGATGTGGAAGGCGATCCGCTGCGCGCTCTTGGGACCCACGCCGGGCAGCCTGCCCAGCTCGTCGATCAGGTCCTGAACCACGCCCTCGTACACGCTGTGCCCTCTTCGTCGCCTGGAACTAGAAAGGAAGGCCGGGGATGCCCCCGAGCCCCTGGGCGAGCGGGCCGAGCTTGCTCTGCTGCAGCTCCTGCGCGCTCGCGGTCGCGTTGTGCACGGCGGCGACGACCAGATCGGCCAGCGTCTCCGTGTCCTCAGGATCGACCGCCTTGGGGTCGATGACCAGCCCCCGCAGCTCCCCGGCTCCGGTCACGGTCGCCTTCACCAGACCACCGCCGGCCGTTCCCTCGATCTCGGTCTCGGCGAGCTCCTGCTGGGCCGCCGCGAGGTCCTGCTGCATCTTCTGTGCCTGCTTGAGCAGCTGCTGCATGTTCGGCTGACCACCACCGGGGATCACGGTCTCGCTCCTGCCTCACGACGTCGGTTGTGCGGGTAGGGCGAGCCTACGTGCTCGGGGGCCCGCTCGCGCTACCCGTACGAGGGAACGAGCGGCGCGCGTCGCCCGTTCCGCCCCCGCCGTACCGTTCCGCACAGGGGAACGGGGGCGCCGCGGCTACTCGTTGGCGATCTCCTCGATCACGGTGGCACCCAGCTCGCGCACGATGAGGTCGTGGCCGCTGAGCGCCGTCTCGTCCAGGTCCGGGTCGTCGTCCTCGGGCATGTCGTACTCGATGGGCGGCGGCTCGTCGGTGACGGGCGGGTACGCGGACGCCGCAGGCGCCGCGTTGACGGCGGCACGGGCCGCCGCGGCGGCGGGCG
Organism: Streptomyces sp. NPDC001902; assembly: GCF_042891295.1. NCBI lineage: Bacteria > Bacillati > Actinomycetota > Actinomycetes > Kitasatosporales > Streptomycetaceae > Streptomyces > Streptomyces sp. NPDC001902. The sequence continues at coordinate 71,940 of NZ_JBIATA010000028.1, forward strand.
GCGACGGGGACGGCGCCGGGCTCTGGGACTGCTGGTGGGGTTGTTGCTGCGGTTGCTGGTGCTGGTGCGGCTGCTGCTGCTGCTGCGCGGACGGTGCCGGGGACGTGGGGGCGGGACGCGAGCCGCCGGGGCCACCGCCGGGTCCCGCCGGGCCCGGGCCGCCGCCTCCGGGGCCGCCGCCCGGGCTGACGATCGCCTCGATGCGCCACTGGACGCCCAGGGCCTCGCTGATCGCCTGCTTGAGCACCTCCTCGTGTCCGCGGTTGGCGAAGCTGTCGCGGGCACCGGGGTTGTCGAAGCCGATCTGCAGGGTCGAGCCGTCGAAGCCGACGAGCCGGGCGTTCTGGTCGAGCAGTATCCACGTCACCTTGCGCAGCCGCTTGACCGCCTCCAGGACGGTGGGCCACATCTGGTGGACGCGTGAGGCGTCGCCGATGGGCTGCGCGCCCGCCGCGGGCGGTGCGGGAGCGGGGTCCTGTGCGGGCGGCGCCGCGGGGGCGGACGCCGGGGCCGGGGCCGACGCCGATGCCGCGGTCGGCCAGGCGCCGGGACGCTGCCCGCCGCCGGGGGCGGCAGCGGTCGGCCAGGCGCCGGGACGTTGCGCGGCCGGGGGCTGCGCGGGCGGGGCGGCGGGCGCCGGCGTGGGCTCGGGGGCGGCCGCCGGGGCCGGTGTGGGTGCGGGTGTGGCGGCGGGCGCGGTTTCGGCGGGCCGGGCCGGTCCGCCCATCGCCGCGCGCGCCGCGGCGGGGCCGCCGCCGGGCGGGAGCGGCTCGCCGAACTCCACGACCGGGGCCGCCGGGCCGCCCGCGGGGGCCGCGAAACCACCGGCGGAGGCGCGGCGTTCCAGCCGGTCCAGGCGGGCCTGCAGCGACCGCTCGTCGTCGTAGGCCGCCGGCAGCAGCACGCGGGCGCAGATCAACTCCAGCTGCAGACGCGGCGAGGTCGCCCCGCGCATCTCCGTGAGCCCGCTGTTGACCAGGTCCGCGGCACGGCTGAGCTCCGCCGCCCCGAACACCCCGGCCTGGGCCCGCATCCGCTCCACGACGTCGGCGGGGGCGTCGATCAGCCCCTTCTCCAACGCGTCCGGCACCGCGGCGAGGATCACCAGGTCCCGCAGCCGCTCCAGCAGGTCGGCCACGAAGCGCCGCGGGTCGTGCCCGCCCTCGATCACGCGGTCCACGACCTCGAACGCCGCCGCGCCGTCCCCGGCGGCGAAGGCGTCCACGACGTCGTCCAGCAGCGCGGCGTCGGTGTAGCCGAGCAGCGAGGTCGCCATGGCGTACGTCACACCGGCCTCGCCCGCACCGGCGAGCAACTGGTCCATCACGGACATCGAGTCACGCACCGAGCCGGCCCCGGACCGGACCACCAACGGGTACACCCCGGCCTCGACCGGGATCGCCTCCCGCTCGCAGACCTCCGCCAGGTAGTCGCGCAGCGTGCCGGGCGGCACCAGCCGGAACGGGTAGTGGTGGGTGCGCGACCGGATGGTGCCGATGACCTTCTCGGGCTCGGTGGTCGCGAAGATGAACTTCAGGTGCTCCGGGGGCTCCTCGACCACCTTCAGCAGGGCGTTGAAGCCCGCCGAGGTGACCATGTGCGCCTCGTCGATGATGTAGATCTTGTAGCGGCTGCTCGCCGGCCCGAAGAAGGCCTTCTCCCGCAGGTCGCGGGCATCGTCCACGCCGCCGTGCGACGCCGCGTCGATCTCGATCACGTCGATCGACCCCGGGCCGTTGCGGGCCAGGTCGCGGCACGACTGGCACTCCCCGCACGGCGTCGGCGTCGGGCCCTTCTCGCAGTTCAGGCAGCGCGCCAGGATGCGGGCGCTGGTCGTCTTGCCGCAGCCGCGCGGCCCGCTGAACAGGTACGCGTGGTTGACCCGGTTGTTCCGCAGCGCCTGCTGCAGCGGGTCCGTGACGTGCTCCTGCCCGATGACCTCGGCGAAGGACTCGGGACGATAGCGGCGGTACAGAGCGAGGGACACGCCTACGACGATATCGGCCCCCACCGACACCCGGGCCCCGCGCGTGTGACGGCCCCCACACCGGCGGCCCCCGCGGCCGCCCCGGGCCGCGTTCCCACAGGCCCGCGGGTAACAAAAGACCCCTCACGCACCCGCCAGAGCCCACCTACCCTTGCTGCCTTCCGGCCCTGGGGGAGTTCAGCGAGATAGCGCCACGTGAGGGGCTACGCCCACCCTACCTGATCGGATCACCCGGGAACGAGTTCGCGAGCACTCCCTCCGGTCTAGTAATGTTTGCCGCGGAGGATTCGCCTAGAGGCCTAGGGCGCACGCTTGGAAAGCGTGTTGGGGGCAACCCCTCACGAGTTCGAATCTCGTATCCTCCGCCAGTGCCTCACCGGGCACGTTGTCGAAGGGCCCCACCGGTCGCGGTGGGGCCCTTCGACGTTCTCCGTCTCAGTTTCCGTCTCAGTTGGTATCCGGCGAGCTCCACAGCGCGTCGCCAACCTGGCGAGCCACGTTCTTCAGCACGGGTCCGGTCACGTGCATGTACCGCGAGCGCATCCGGGCCGAGCCGCCCGGTTCCCAGCCCATGATCGCGTCCACGACGACATCAGCGACGCCGAGCAGAAGGAGGACCGTCGCCGCGGTGTGGCGAGCGTCGTGCAGCCGACCATCCCGTACTCCGCGAGCTGAAGCAGCTCCTTCCAGTGGTGGTAGTCCGCGTTCGGCACCAGTGGCGAGCCGTCAGGCTGCGCGAAGACGTACCCCGTGCCCTGCCAAGCGTCGCCGGCAGCGATCCTTTCGCGCTCCTGCTCCTCCAGGTGGCGACGGAGCAGCTTGATCAGCGGGTCCGGCAGGCCGATGGTGCGACGGCCGGCCCGGGACTTGGTCGACTTGTACTCGCGGCGTACCTGCTCGCGCTGGGGGCAGTACCCGGCTTTCCTGCCGCAGTCGCCGCCGGCGAAGGCGGTTCTTGCGGGTGCGGAGGTATCCGGTCTCCAGGTCGATGTCCTCCCAGTGCAGACCCAGAGCCTCTCCCCGTCGCAGCCCGAGGGCGAGCGCGATCACCCACCGAGCGCTGTTGCGACGCTTCGACGCCTGCAAGAGCAGGCTCTGAACCTCCTCGATCGTGTACGGCTCGATCTCTTCTTCTTCGAGGCGAGGTGCCCTTGCGATCTCTGCGGCGTTCGTAGGGACGTGCCCGCGGCGCAGGGCCTCCCCGAGAGCCGTGCGCATGGTGCGGTGGGCATGGTGTGCCGTACCGGCGGCGCTGCCGCTGTCCTGCATCTTCCGGTAGAAGCGCTCCAGGTGCTCTGGCTCCAGCCGGTCCAGACGGTGCGCTCCCAGGCCCGGCACGAGGTGGACGCGGACATCCACCTCGTAGACAGGGCTTCATGATCAGCCAACCGGTGCCGGACGACGTGATGGCCGCCTACGAACGACTGCGCCACCACGGCTTCACGAGTCGGCTCGTCACTACTGACTCAACCTCCGCCTAAGGCCCCTCAGGGTCGCCTGTCAATCCCAGCGGACTGCCAAGTATGGGTTGATGCTTGACAGTTCGGCATCGCGTGGACGCTGTTCTACGATCTTGTGCGGATCCACGGTCACGGCAGGGCATCAACGTGCCGTCGTTCGGATACAGGGGGCAAGCCATGGTCTTCGAGGTAGCGGTCTGGGCGATCCTCTTCGGAGGAGGCATCGTTCGATCTCTCGCCCCATGGCAGCCCCAGCCCAAAGCCGCTCCCGCCGACCTCATCGGGCCCGTGTGCGATCGTCACGTTGAGCCGTCAGCCGAGGGGGAACGCTCGCGAGGGAGCGCCCCGCAACGCTGGCTGCGGGGCGCCGAGCCACTTTCACAACGGGCCCTTAGTGGGGTTTAGTCGACCGTCTGCCCGTCGTACATACCGCCCCTGCAGGTCGGGAGCACGGGCGTCGACCGATCGATCGTTCCGCCGCCGTCCGTGCACTCACCCGGGGTGACGCTGGCCGGGGTGACGCCGCCGGCGGTGGCGGTGGCGGCGCCTGTGAGGCCGAGTCCGGCGAGGGCTGCCGTGGCGAAGACTGCGGCGAGGATTCGTCGAATGCGCATTTGGTTCGCCTTTCACAGATTGCCTCGGTTGGGGCACTAGCCAGCTTGATCTTCACCCATATGGGTGGCACGTCATGTTGGGCCATTCGGGTGACAGTGTTGTCGGGTGCGAGGTCGGTGACGCGACCCGTCAGAGCGGATGGAAGCCCGTGCCACATCCGTGCCAGAAAGAGCGGATCCCAGCGGTCAAGAGCAGTCAAGCGCGACGCCTCGCGACTAATCACCAGAGGCCGTTTGCGCTGGTCAGCGTCAACCCCCTCCGTGACGGCCCGGTGATTCCCAAGCTCAGAGCGCCCGCGGTAGCCTGCCTCCTGACGACAACGCAAGAAGGAATCTTGGCAGGGTCCATCGAACCCGATCTGAAAGCCGCCCTCGTAGAGTTGCGAAGGGTAAAACGGCTCAGGCCAGCCGAAGGCGACGGCGACGCATACGCCGAGTGGCGAGAGCAGATAGCTGCAGCGTTGGAGTCGCTGGCCGGCGTCCTACCCTTTGAAGCTGATCGGCGTGGGGCCATCGCTGAAGCAGCGGCAGCCCGCCAGCAAGCCGCCAGCATCCGAGGCCGCCCTCCACTCTAGACGGCAGCCCGTCTCAGTTTCCGTCTCATTCATCGGCGTCCAGGCCCGTTCACCTGAGGACCACATCAGGGATGAACCGCTACGCCGAACCAGGCTGAACGGCGGTGGACTGCCACGGTCGGCCCGCTCACATACACCGACAGACTTGGAAAGCGTGTTGCCGGCAACCCCTCACGAGTTCGAATCTCGAATCCTCCGCAGCCGCTTGAAGAGGCAAAACGAGGGCCCCGCTGATCGTCAGCGGGGCCCTTCGTCATGCTGCCCGACCCTCGTTGCCCCGGAAAGATCCGGGGCCCTTGACGTTGCAAAGGCGGGCGGTACCACCGTCGGGTGCGGTGCACCCTCAGGGCCACCAGGAGGTCTCACCCGCCGGTCCGGGCCCGCGCGGTGGTGCCGCGGGCCGGACCGGCGTGGTGGCTGGTCAGCCGATGGTTGCAATGCCGTCGGTGGTGATGGTGGGGCGGCCCAAGGTGTCGTTACGGGTCAGTGAGCTACGGCACCCCGACGGGTCAGTTCTCGATCCACTCGGTCAATTCCGTTCCGGGGAGATCGGAAATCATTCGTGCATTGTGATTGTCTGCATCCGCCACGTACAGCCCGTGTTGCCCTGTGCCCGGGTCATAGGCCGAGTAGGCGATCTGACTGCCGTCGGGCGAGTACACCGGCGAGACGCCCATGAGGCCGGAGATGACGGGTGTGCTGTCGCCGGTCGTGGTGTCGACCACACTCGCCCCACTGTCGGTGGGGTAGATGATGTGGCGTCCGTCCGGTGACCAGCTGGCAGGTGCGTTCCAGACCCGGTGGTCCGTAGTGAGCTGGCGTACCTGGCGGGTGGCCAGAGTCATGACAAACAGGTCGACGCCGTATTCCGTGTTCCCGAAATCATCCAGGTACTCCACGGGTTGGTGGAAGGCGATCTGCGTGCTATCGGGCGAGAAGGTCGGGCGGAGTCCCGGGCCCAGGGACTCGAAGCCCGTTCCGTCGGGCTTTACCCATCCCATTCCCTGAGTGCTGTCGAAAACGATGTGCTGACCGTCTGGAGCCCAGTCAGGAAATTCAAGACTGGTGAAGCCGGCCTCGTCCGCACCGGCGGTGAACAGGGTGCGCTGATCCGCTCCACCGACCGCGGAAACCATCAGGGAAGTGGGCATTCCGCAACTGTTGACAGGCTGGCACCCGGGTGTACCGGCGAACGCGACCTGCGAACCATCCGGCGACACTACTCCGTCCACGCCGGCAGTGGTGAGGGTCTTCGTGACCGCTCCGCTCTTCGGGTTCACCTCGAACGTCCCACGCGTGTCGGAGGTCCATTCGGAGACGACGAGCCTGCCTGCTGTGCTGCTGTCGACAGTGGACGATGAGCTGAGATCTAGCGCGGAGGCGGTGCCCAGGAAGGGCAGAGTGACCGCGATCGAGATACCGATGATTGCTATAGCGCGCGTATACCGCACTCATACTCCATCGTCCAGGAGGCCCGAGGCCTCATCTTCAGGCCCGATTCACTCGAACCATCATGAGATCAGGCGTCCGGGCGGCCCCAGGTGTCACAGGACGTTGGCGCCCATGCTGTGAGGCGGCTCCCACCGGTGCGGCCGGCATCGCTTCTGGTGACTGGTTTGGTGGCGGGTCCAGCCTCGGCAACGGCCACGGTGAACGAGCTGACGTAACCGGCGGCCGCGAGGCGGTGACCGTGCAGCCTGACCGAGACAACTACGAGAACTCGCACCGCAGCGGGTACGCGCGCGTCGACCTCACGTGCAGCGATGGACACGGCTTCGCGTTCAACATGGGCAACCAACCACAAGGGAGCGGAGTTCGTTGGCGTCGTCCGTCGTGTCTGAGCTGAGACCTCGGCTCAGAGCGCTCGTTGTCCTGGTCTTTGTCCAGTGCGCTGACGGCCGCCACCGTTCGCGGCTGTACGCGCACCCCGTCCAACCTGCCGCGAGCACCTCCACGGACGTCCCCGTACGGTCATGCGGACAGTTGGAAGGCGTGTTGGGGGCAACCCTCACGAGTTCGAATCTCGTATCCTCCGCCAGTGCCTCACCGGGCACGTTGTCGAAGGGCCCCACCGGTCGCGGTGGGGCCCTTCGACGTTCTCGGTGTCCGGGGCCGCAAGACCCCGTCAGGCCTTCGAGGTCGTACGCGGGGTGGGTCAGCGGACGGTGGAGCGGGCGGCCTGCTCGATGATGCGGGTCACCGCGCCGGGGCGGGAGACCGAGACGGCGTGGGAGGCCTTGACCTCGACGGTGTGGGCGTGGGCCCGCTCGGCCATGAAGCGCTGGGCGGCGAGGGTGATGTTCTTGTCCTGGGTGGTGACCAGGTCCCAGGACGGGATGGTCCGCCAGGCGGCGCCCGCGGCCTTCTCGTCGAAGACCGACGCGGCCACGGGGCGCTGGGTGGCGGCCATCTGCTCGGCGACGGACTTCGGCACGTCGGCGGCGAACTGGGCGCGGAACTTGTCGGCCTTGATGTACAGGTCGGTGCCGGTGCCGCCGCCGGGGAGCGGGAAGGGCACGGCGTTGAGGGTCTCGCCCAGGGTGCCGCCGGGGAACTTGTCGGAGATCTGCGTGACGGTCTCGCCCTTGTCCGGGGCGAAGGCGGCTATGTAGACCAGCGCCTTGACGTTGGGGGAGTCGGCCGCGGCCTCGGTGATCACCGAGCCGCCGTAGGAGTGGCCGACGAGCACGACCGGGCCCTTCACGCTCTTCAGGAAGCTGTGCACGTACGCCGAGTCGCTCGCCAGGCCGCGCAGCGGATTGGCCGGGGCCACGACCGGATAGCCCGCGTGCTTCAGGCGTGACACCACGCCGTTCCAGTTGGAGGAGTCCGCGAACGCGCCGTGCACCAGGACGACCGTGGGCTTCTTCTCCTGCGGGCGGTGCGCGGCCTTGGCGGCGCTGGCCGGGGCCGTGGCCGTCAGCGTGAGGGCCGCGACGCCGGCGGCGGCGCCCAGGACGGCGACGCTCTTGCGGGTGGGGCGGAGGACGGTCTTGAGGTTCACGGTGGCTCCTTGGCGTACGGCGCCCGGCTGGCACGCCGGGCAGGCGGTCGGTCCGGGGCGTCCGCTCCGGGCGATGACGAGAAATCTAGCGTCCGTTTAACTTGTGCGCAAGCTAATCGACTACGAGTTACTAGCCCGCACGGAAGGTGCGACAATGTCCGCCGGGAGAACCACCGACGACCAAGGAGGGGGAGGGAATCGTGAACGACGACACCCGCGCACCCGGGAACGGCGGCACCGCGGAGCCCTCGCTGCTGCTGGACGACCACTTCTGCTTCACGCTGTACGCGGCCTCGCGCGCGGTCACCGGCGTCTACCGGCCCCTGCTGGACGCGGTGGGCCTGACCTACCCCCAGTACCTGGTCATGGTCGTGCTCTGGGAGCACGGCACCGTGTCCGTCAAGGAGCTGGTGGCCGCCCTGCACCTGGACTACGGGACGCTCACGCCGCTGATCAAGCGCCTGGAGTCGCACGGCCTGCTCGAGCGGCAGCGCCGGGCTGACGACGAGCGGGTGGTGGAGGTGGCGCTGACCCCGGAGGGGACCGCGCTGCGGGAGCGGATCCGCACCGTGCCCCTGGCGATCGGGGAGGCCATGGGGCTGACCCGGGAGGAGATCGGGACCGCACAGGACCTGCTGCGCCGGCTGACGGCGAACGTGGACCGCCACACCACGGGCGCCGAGCCCGCCGCGACGACGCCGTAGCCGCCGCCGCTTGAGCGTGGTCGCCCCGGGCATCAGAATGGTCCCGCGGCGTTGATCACGTGTGTGCCCGGACGCACGGCGTCCGGCCGGGGGATGAGGTATGGGACTGCCGGAGGACCCTCCGGGGCGCGCGATGGGGGAGCGTGAGTTCGACGCCTTCTACGGCGCGAGCGTGGGCCGCCTCATCGGCCAGCTGTACGCGATGACGGGCGACCTCGCGGAGTCGCAGGACGTGGTGCAGGAGGCGTTCGCCCGGGCCTGGGAGCACCGGGCCGAACTCGATCTGCACGGCGCGCCCGAGGCCTGGGTGCGCACGGTGGCGTGGCGCCTGGCCGTCAGCCGCTGGCGACGCGTGCGCACCGCGCTGACGCTGGCCCGCCGGCAGGGCCCGCCCCCGGTCGTGCCGCCGCCGGAACCGCACCACGTGGTGCTGGTCGAGGCCTTGCGGCAGCTGCCGGAGGGGCAGCGGCGGGCCGTCGTCCTGCACCATCTGTGCGACCTGCCGGTGGAGCAGGTGGCCGCCGAGACCGGCTCCCCGGTCGGCACCGTCAAGGTGCACCTCAGCCGCGGGCGGGCGACGCTCGCGCGGTTGCTGGCGCACACGGAACTGGACCCCGGGGCGGGCCGACTTCCGGAGGGGAAGCATGGCTGACGGGACCGAGCTGGGCAGGCTCCTCACCGAACTCGCCGAGTCCGGCCGGGGGCGGACCGTACCGGCGGCCGCGCACCAGGTACGGGCCCGCGGCGAAAGGCGCCGCCGCCGCGCGCGGACGGTACGGGCGTCCGTCGTGGCGGTGCTCGCCTGCGCGCTGCTGGGCGGCGGCCTCGCGCTGGCCGGGACCGCCCGGGTACCGGAACCGGCGGCGGTCACCCCGTCACCGCCGCCCTCCCCCTTCGTCCGCCCGACCCCCGCACCGGGCGAGGAGTACGCCAGCGAACTGGGGTACGTCCACGACGCGGTGGCCCAGGGCGACAGCGTGCGGGTCACCGTGCGGCAGCTCCGGGCGGCCGCGGGCGGGACGCCGACGCCCACCGGCGTGGTGCACACGCTGACCCTGCCGCGCACGACGCTCGTGGAGACGCGCCGGCTGTCGGGCGGACAGCCCGCGGACCGTCAACTGGGTGAGCTGGTCGGCCGGCTGGCCGGAGGGCCGCGGTGGACGTTCGAGATCGACTACGACGGCGAGGGACGGGTGGAGTCCCTGCGGGAGGCCGGTTAGCGCGGCGGGGAGTTGTTACCGGTCCATGACATTCCCGGTGTAACCCAAGTGGCGGGCCGGTGCGTAGAGCCTGTGCACGCCGCCCGTACCCGACCCGATGGGACCCACCGTGTTCGCCTCGTCCTCCCCGCGCCGCCGCGCCGCCGCCCGGATCACCGCCCTCGCCCTCGCCGCCCTCGCCCTCGGCGCCTGTTCCGGGGAGGGGAAGGGCGACGGGGACACCGCCCGTGCCGACGCGGCCGCCTCCTCCCCCGCACCGGCGACGGCTTCGGCCCCCGCCTCGCCCTCGGCGCAGCGCTCCGGCGCGCCCTCCTCCTCGTACTCTGCCCAGCCCCCGGCATCGGACGGCCCGTCGGACGCGCGGTCGCCGCAGGCCCCTGCGCGCTGGGCCGGCGGCAAGCAGTTCGTGCAGATCGACAACGCGTGGATCAAGGACGGGCGCACGTACCTCTCGGTGCGCTCCGCCCGCAAGGAACCCCTCACGGGACCGATCGAGGGGTGGGACATCATCCCCGGCAAGGGCCCGTACACGACGGTGCGCATGGCCCCGGAGGGCCGGGTCCTGCTGTCGGTCCCGCTGGGCGACGACTCCGCCCCCCACACCTACTCCCAGGCGCAGTTCATCACCCGGTGGTGGGCCCAGCCCGCCCCGGAACGCGGGTGGCTGGGCTACGACGTCAGTTTCGACCTGAACGGCGAGGTGGTCAGGCTCCAGTCGCTCTACCGCCCCTGAGCCCGCGGCGGCAAGGGCGTGCACGGGTCCCGGCCCGAGAACGGGCCGGGACCCGGTGCGCGCAGCGGTCAGGGGTCAGGAGGTCAGCGCGGCCCGGCCGCGGTCCGCCCGCGTCGGTCCGGTGGCCGAAGGCCGCACGTCGAAGTCGAACATGGCGGTCGGCACGTACAGGGAGCAGCACGCGTTGGGGATGTCGACGATGCCGCTGATGCGTCCCTCTATGGGGGACGAGCCGAGCAGCAGGTAGGCCTGCTCGCCGCTGTAGCCGAACTTCTTGAAGTACTCGACGGCGTTGAGGCACGCGCGGCGGTAGGCGAGCGTCGCGTCGAGGTAGTAGTTGGTGTCCGTGTCGTGGTCGACGGAGATCCCGATGAAGGTGAGGAAGTCCGAGTAACGCGGTTCGACGTTGCCGGGCATGAACACCGGGTTGGTCGAGATGCCGTACTTCTCCATGCCGCCCTTGATCAGGTCGACGTGGAAGTCGATGAACCCGCCCATCTCGATGGCGCCGCAGAAGGTGATCTCCCCGTCGCCCTGGCTGAAGTGCAGGTCGCCGCCGGAGAGCTTGGCGTCCTTGACGTGCACCGGGTAGAAGACCCGGGAACCCCGCGTGAAGTTCTTGATGTCGTGGTTGCCTCCGTTCTCACGGGCCGGCACCGTGCGGGCGCCCTCCGCGCAGATGCGCGTGGCGAGGTCCCCGGTGGCCGTGCCGGCGAGCGCGTGGGAGGGGTCCGGGGGGACGGCCAGCGGCGGGACGCGTTCGGGGTCGGTGTCGATGAGCGCCTTCTCGCGCGCGTTCCACCGGCCCAGCAGTTCGGCGGAGGGGGCGGTCCCGAACAGCCCGGGGTGGGTGATGCCGGTGAAGCGGATCCCGGGCAGGTGCCGGGAGACCGCCTGCTGACCGTGGAAGTCCCACACCGCCTTGTAGGCGTCGGGGAAGTAGTCGGTCAAGAAGCCTCCGCCGTTGGCCTTGGCGAAGATGCCGGTGTACCCCCAGCCCTGGCCCGCGGCGTCCCCGCTCTGCTGGGGTACGGGGCCGAGGTCGAGGATGTCGACGACGAGCAGGTCGCCCGGCTCGGCGCCCTCCACGCCGATCGGGCCGCTGAGCATGTGGGGGATGGTGAGGTCGATGTCGCGGACGTCGTTGGCGGAGTCGTTGTTGCCCACCTGGCAGTCGGTCCAGTCCCGGCACTCCATCCGGAACTCGGCTCCGGGCTTCACCATGGCGGCGACGGGGATGTCAGGGTGCCACCTGTTGTGTCCTGGGGTGTCCTGATCGCGCATCGACTTGGTCTGGTCCACGCTGAAAACTACTTCGGGCATGACAGCCTCTCTTTTTCTGATCCGGTCAGGACGGTGCGCCCACGCCTCCGGCCCGACGGGCCGGGCGGGCGGACGCCTAACCCGGCGACCCGGACGACGCGGCGGCCCGGGCCTGTGCGCGCGACTTCCTGGTGAGCGGCCACAGCGCCGCGAACACGACCACGCCGAAGGCACCCAGGGCGATGGCGATCTCCGTGGTGTGCTTCCAGTAGCCGGACAGCAGCAGCGCCGCGGGGATCACACCGGTGACCCAGCCCTCGATCGCCGTCACCCAGCCGACGTAAGTGCCGAGCTCCGTTTTCCTGAGACCGAGCAGCAGGAAGAACAGACCCCACAGGAACGCCCAGTACAGCCAGATGACACCGAACGGGTAGTCCTTGAGGAGATGGAAATTGGCGAACGAGTACCCGAGGGCGACAATCGCCACGAACAGGGAGTACCAGCCGACGCAGACATTGTCGATGTTCGCGAGGATGACGATACCCACGTACAGGTAGGTGAATCCGAAGAGGTAAATCCCGGATGCCGCCAGGATCTTGTCCTGGTCACCGCCGGCCGTGAAGATGAGGTACGTCGGGGTCAGCACCTGCAGTGCACCCACGAAGAGGTTGAACACCGCCGCCGACTTGGGGTCGACCTTCTGCAGGAGCAGCAGGCCGTTCATGAAGAGCACCGCACCGACGAAGAGCAGTCCCACGTTCGCCACGGGGACGCACCTCCTAAGTCCGCGTGGGGACGGATTGCCGCCGGCGCGCCTGCTGGTCCCGCCTGGGCGGGAGGAGCGTCCGCGCTCCGGCGTCGGCCCCCCTGAGCACCTCTGACGCGCCGATCACCGCCCTCGGACTAGGACTTGGGCAGCCGGGACAGCGCCGGATGGGGCCGCGGCTCCGGCCGCTCGCGCGGCGGTGGGGCGGACACGACGTCCGGCATCTCACGGGACTTCTCCTCCCGTTCGCGGGAGGTGGCGAGCCCGTGCGGCGTGAGGGCGAGGGAGGGCGAGGAGAACACGCGCCTGGACTCGCCCGCGCAGGCGGGACAGTCGTACGCGTCGGGTGCGGAACCTATCGCGAGTTTGACGTCGAAAGGCCCGCAGTTGCTGCAAAGGTATTCATAGGTCGCCATGAAGTTGCCTCCGGTCGTCGGCGCACCCAGGTCAACCTTGACGTCTGCGACACACCCCGTTGAGCGCACGCCGGGGAAACAATCCCTATATCAAGGAGACGCCACGGCAAGACAGTTGTCAAGGTCGGCAGGAGACGTCCGGAGCGCGTCCGAGGGGAGTTCCGGAGTTCCCTTTCCGACGCCATCGGAAACACCGGATTCCATTCACTCGCCCTTCTCCCGGTCCGCTCGCCGGGAATACCTCATCGCCGGCGCGACCGCATTCCGGGTCTCGCGGAGGGGGCGCCCGGAGCCCTTCCCGGCGCGCCGCCCACCCGCCCGCCGGGGCCGGACCGTACCGGTCGCGCCGCCCTGCCCGGGGAGCGGGGCGCCCGACCCGGGCGGTATGACCGCTGTGAGGCGGTTCACTGTGCTTTTTCTGGACGGACACCACTCGCGGCTTTAGCGTTCATATGCATCGGCCTTTTCCGTGAATGCAGTGGCAATGGCGCCGCGCTCATCGGACGGCACACAACGCTTCGCACGGAACAAGGCGAACGCCGGAGAGGTGGACAATGAGCATGGACGCCGTGTGGGTCCGTGGCGTGAACGGGCTCCAGATGCACCACGTCACCGACCTCCAGGACGCCGGCAGGTTCCTGGGCAACGCAGCCATGGCCCTGCGGGCCGCCCACGTGCGGACCGGCGCAGAGCACTACGAGGGCCTCGCCGCCGAGCTCAAGGCCCTGGTCACCCGGGTACGGGAACTGGAGGACCGGGCCCGCTCCGCGATGCACGAGCTGCACGAGACCGACCCGGAGCGCTTCGTCCGCTGCCGCGAGGGCCACGAGCCCTGGCCCGGCGAGATCCAGGCCGGGTTCATCCCCCGCCACACCTGCCGCGACGAGTGCCTCTACCACGACCGCGGCGTGCTCGAGGCGATCACGCAGTGCACCTGCGGCAGGCCGCCCTGCCAGGCCTGCGAGATCGGCGGGAAGCCCGTGATGAACTGATCCACCGCACTTCGCGGCCGCCCCGGGCGGCACGAGGGCCCCGGCCTCCGACGAGGCCGGGGCCTTCGTCATGCTCACCGCCCCGATCCGGAATCCCGTACCGCGAGCCCGGGTCCTGTCGCGCGACCGGGCCGGCTACGCGAGGAGGCTGAGCAGCAGCACGAGGACGACCAGCGCGCCCGCCGCGACCGCCAGGCCGCGGGCGACCCGGCTGCGGGAGGGCAGCCCGAGCACCTCGATGCCGGTGGTCCCGGGGAAGGCATAGAAGACGCGGTCGGGGTCGGTGGGGAGGGTGATGCGGGCGAGGGGCAAGTGACGCAGGACGACGCGGCGGTGGGCCTCGCCGGCGCGCGGGGCGAGGTGCGGGACGAGCGCCTCGGTGTGCGTGGCGTCGAGGTCGCCGGGCAGCGGGTCGTCGCCGGTCAGCACCTCCTTGCGCCACCGGCCCGACCGATGGGTGCGGCGGCGGACGAGGAAGGGGGGCCGCTTGCGGGGACGGCGCACCAGTTCCTCGCGGCTGCGCTGCTCGATGAGGCCGCCGACCCAGGTGGTGACGACCCCGCTCCCCCCGCAGGCGTCGTGCGCGACGGTGCCGCCGCCCCTGCACTTGGGGCAGTCGACGAGTCCCGTCCCCTTGCACTGGGCGCACTGCGTGCGGCCCCGCCCGGCACAGGTGGGGCACGCGGCGTCGGGGCGCCGGCACTTGGCGCAGCGGACGCGTCTGGGGACGGTGCGGGACGCGGTCGCCGCCGCGGCGCGGTCGCCGGCGCGGTCCTTGCTACGCGGCCGCGGTCTGCCGGTGCCGTCGCACTCGGCGCAGGACTCCAGTCCGCGGCAGTCGGGGCAGGCCGTGGTGGGGTCACAGGGGAGCCGGCCGCGGCCCTCGCAACGCCTGCAGGCCCATTCGCCGTTGCCGCACTCGCAGGTGTTGTGGCGTACGGATCCCTCGCGCACGAGCTCGATCCGGCGCAGGGTGCCGTGCTCCCCGGGCGGGCCGGGCCGGTGGCCGTCGAGGTGCGTGTAGGTGGCGAGCGCGGAGAGGTCCTTGCGGCCCTTCTCGGTCCTGGCGGTCTCCGTGCGGGTCTCTGTCGTGCGGCGGATGCGGCAGTCGAGGAGGGAGTGCCAGGTGAGGTCCGCTCCGGCGCAGGAGCCGGGGCGGACGGCGCCGCCGTCCCCGGACAGGTGCCGCGCCAGGGCCTGGAGCATCTCGTCGTCGGACGGTGCACCGGACGGGTCCTCGGCCATGACGACCACTCCCCTCGACGGGCGCGAGGCGCGCTGTCGGCAGGGTACGGGGGCCCTGACGCTCCATCAAGATCCGGGACGGGGAGGGATCTTGCGACCCCTCCCCGCCGCCCGCTCAGCTCTCGCCGGTGGTGCTGCCGCTCCCGTAGGGACGGGTGATGACCTCCATGCCGTGCCCGGCCGGGTCCATGAAGTAGACGCCGCGGCCGCCGTCGTTGTGGTTGATCTCGCCGGGCCGCTTGCCGTGCGGATCGGCCCAGTAGGTGAGTCCGGCCTCCTGGATCCTGCTCAGGATGCCGTCGAACGCGGCCTCGGGGACGAGGAAGGCGTAGTGCTGCATGACGATCGTCTCCGCCGGGACGGCGGCGAAGTCGAGGGTGACGCCGTTGCTCAGCTGCAGGGGGACGAACGGGCCCCATGCCTCGCCGGCCCGCAGGCCGAGGATGTGCGCGAGGAAGTCGGCGGATTCCCGGTTGTCCCGGGCGTGGACGATGGTGTGGTTCAACTCGACTGACACGGTGGGATGCCTCCGTAAGGCATTCTCACGGGCACCTCCATGCCTCACCCGGCCGGTGACCGGCACGCGATGCCGTGTCCTCGATCCTATGCCGGGACGTAATCCGGTGGGCCGGGGACCGTCGCGGCCCGTACGGTGGACGGCCGGACCGAGCGGGGAGGAGAACGATGACGGACACGATGACGCTGTGGCGCCCCACCGGGCCGGAGGAGCTGGCCCTGGTCGAGGCGTCGGGGTGGCGGGAGTGGCCGCCGCGGCTGCCCGAGCAGCCGGTCTTCTACCCGGTGCTCGACGAGGACTACGCGATCCGGATCGCCCGCGACTGGAACGTCCCCGCCTCCGGCGCCGGTTACGTGACGCGCTTCGAGGTCGAGGCCGGGTTCGCCGCCCGCTACCCGGTGCGCCAGGTGGGCGGCCGGACGATCCTCGAGCTGTGGGTCCCGGCGGAGGAACTCCCGGAGTTCAACCGGCACATCGTGGGCCGGATCGAGCTCGTCCACGAGTTCCTGGGCCCGTAGCGGCGGGGCACCGGGCAGGCGCCGCCGCCGCGCTCACGCCCGGCGTCCCCGGGACCCGCTGCCCGCGGACGGGGGCTGCCCCGCATCCGGAGCGACCGGGCGGAACTGGGGGCCGTAGGTGTGGCGCCCGTCGCCGAGCGGGATCTCCATGAGGGCCAGGGCGGGCTCCTCCAGCTGCTCCATCGTCTTGATCGCGCGGTTGAGCGCGCCGTGGTCCGCGGACTGCCAGGCGGCCTCCAGGTCGCGCAGCAGTTCGCCGTAGGCGCTGTCGAAGCGGCGCAGCAGCGTCGCGGCCTCGCGCGGCGGGTGGGGCCAGCCGCCCCGGGGGACCACGCCCATGGGGTGGACGTCCGGGAAGGGGACGGGCGGCCCGCTGAACGCCCACACGCCGTCGGCCTCCTCCAGGGTGCGGCCGTGGTAGATCTCGGCGAAGGCGTAGTAGTGCGCCACGTCGCGGTGGCCCCCGGTGGCCTCGCCGGACGGCGCCTCGGGGGAGACCGAGCTGCCCTCGCCCTGCTCCTTGATGATCTCCACGGCGGCGACGACGTCGTCCAGGTTCCGCATCGGACGCAGTTCGTCGGGGCCGATGCGCTGGCCCAGCTGACCGCGGACGCTGAGCTCGGGGCGGTGGTCGAGGAAGGCGGTGACGAGACCGTCGTAGAAGTCGCCGATGGTCGGCGGCCCGGCGGACGGCTCGGGCAGCGGGGACTCCGGGGTCTCGATGGCCATGAGGACGTCCCGCACGTACGCGCGGGTGAGCCCGGAGAGGTACACCGTCAGGTTGCTGCGCACGCCGCCGGGCAGGGGCGCGGGGTACTCGGGGGTGACGGAGGCGATCCGCGGCCGCCCGCCCACGGCGACGAGCATGTTGCAGGCCAGCCCCATGTGGAACATCTCGTCGGTGACGATGCCGCGGATCAGGTTGGCGACCGTGTCGGACCGGTCCCGCACCGACCACCAAGCGCACAGGTACGGCGGGATGGTGGCGAGTTCCAGCTCCACGGCCACCTGCAGGGCCTGCCGCAGCCAGTCGTCACGGCGGGACGGCGCGGGGACGGCCAGCAGACGGGCGACCATGCCGTGGGCGGCGGCCGCCGCGACGCCGGGGGCGGCCATCGGTGCCGCGGCGGCCGCGGCCGGGACCGCCGCCGCCGGCAGCGACGGTGCGAGCGGGGCCGCGTGGGCGGCGGTGCCGAGGACGGCGGGGCTGACGGCGGCCGCCGCGGCCGACTTGACGAAGCCCCGGCGGTCGAGGGTGACCGCGGTCCCGTGCTCGTTGTCCTGGTCGTCCACCGGTCCCGTCACACAGGTCTCCGTCCCCGAGAAGAATGGCGCGCGGGAGCCGGCACCCGGCGGACCCGCGAGGCTGGCGAAGCTACCAGCCGGGCCCCGGCCCCCGGGCCCGCGACGCCGCGCGCGCCGTGCCGCGCCGCCCGTGCGGCCCAACGGTCCCCGGACGCCGCCCGCCGACGGGCCCCACCGCCCGCCTGACCTGGGCGCCGCGCCCGGCGCGGGCTCCACGGCGGGGGCCGGGAACGGGCGTACGCTGCCCGGCGCCCCCTCCCGCACCCGAGGACGCCCAGGCATGCACGACACCGGCGACGCGACCGCGCTCGTGGTCATCGACATGATCAACACCTATGAGCACGAGGACGCCGAACTGCTGCTCCCAGCGGTGCGCGAGGCGTTGCCCGGGGTGCGGCGGCTGATCTCGCGGGCCCGGGAGGAGGGCGTGGACGTCATCTACGTCAACGACAACTTCGGCCGCTGGCGCTCGCACCACGACGAGATCCTCGACATCGCCCTCGACGGCCCGCACGCCGACCTGGTGGAGCCGGTACGGCCCGACGCGGACTCGCTGTTCGTCGTGAAGGCCCGGCACTCGATCTTCTTCCAGACCCCGCTGGAGTACCTGCTGGGGCAGTTGGGCGTGGGCCGCCTGGTGCTGTGCGGACAGGTGACCGAACAGTGCGTGCTCTACTCCGCGCTGGACGCGCACATCCGCCGCGTGCCCACCGCGGTGGCGCCGGACGCGGTCGCGCACATCCACCGGGACCTGGCGGACGCCGCGCTGCGGATGATGGAGCGCAACATGGGCACCCTCGTCGCGCCCTCGTCCGGGATCGCGCTGCGCGCCTGAGCCCGGGCTGCCGGGTCATCACCTCCCGTACCCGTATGGGACCGTACATTCGGGGCATCCGGACCTCAGGAGGTGCTGACGATGGTCCCCCTGCCGGCCGGTCCCGAGGACGACGCGGAGAGCGAGATCGGGCGGCTGCGCGCCGAGAACGAGCAACTGCGTCGCGCCCTGGGCAGCCGGTCGGTCATCGACCAGGCCGTCGGCATGGTGATGGCGCTGACGCCCTGCCCCGGCGACGTGGCCTGGGCGGTCCTCGTCCGGGCCTCCCAGTACGGGAACGTCAAGCTCCGCGACGTCGCCGCCGCGCTCGTGGCGAGCGCGGGGGGCCGGCCCCTGCCGGCGGACGTCCGGCACGCCCTCGGACGGGCCATGCGTCCGTCCGGCTGACCGGGCGTTCCGCGTCAGGCCTCGCCGGCCGCCCGGGTGTTCCCGCTGTTCCCGCTGTTCCCGCTGTGGTCCTCTGCCGCCTCGACCTCCTCGCGGAGGCGGCGGCAGGTGCGGCTGATCAGCCGGGAGACGTGCATCTGGGACAGACCCAGCTGGTCCGCGATCTGGGTCTGCGTCATGTCGCGGAAGAACCGCAGGTAGAGGATCTTCCTCTCGCGCGGCGGGAGTTCGCGCAGCCGCGGCGCGACGGCCACGCGGTCCACGACGGAGTCCAGGCACGGGTCCTCGGCGCCCAGGGTGTCGATGAAGGTGCGGCCCTCCGTGCCGGGGGTGGCGGAGTCCAGGGAGGCGGGGACGAAGCTGTCGAGGGCCTCCATGGCGACCAGCACGTCCTGCTCGCTCATGCGGGCGTGCGCGGCGATCTCGGCGACGGTCGGGGTGCGCCCCTTCGTCCCGACGAGTTCGTGGTGGACGGTACGGACCCGGCTCCGGAGCTCCTGGACCCTGCGGGGGACGTGGACGCCCCACAGGTGGTCGCGGAAATGACGTTTCACCTCGCCGACGATGGTGGGGACGGCGAAGCTCTCGAAGGCGCTGCCGCGTGCGGGGTCGTAGCGCTGCACCGCCTTCACCAGGCCGAGCGCGGCGACCTGCCGGAGGTCCTCGGTGGACTCGCCGCGGTGCCGGAAGCGGCGTGCGAGCCGATCCGACATCGGCATCCAGGCGATCACGACCTGCTCGCGCAGCGCGTCCTTCTCCGGGCCGTCCGGGAGCGCCGCGATCCGCCGCAACGCCTCCGCGGTGTCCGGGGTGTCGTCATGCGGGCGCGGGCGGGCACCCGGGTGCGGGTGCGGATGCCTGGTACGGGGCTGTCGGGCGGCCATGGCTGGTCCTGCGCCTTCCTGCGGGGGTCCGGGAGCCGCGCCGCGCAGGGCGTGCCGTACGGGAGGACACGCTCCGCGCTCCGGGGCCCGGCCGGGGCGCCCCGCGCGTGCGTGCCTCCCTTCCGAAGCACGGGGAGCGCCTGCCCGAGGAGGCGGTGCGCAAACCCCTGAACCGTGGCCCGGTGGTGATCGGCCGTCAGGGGGCGGCGAGCCGCCGGAGCGCCAGCAGGCCCCCGACGCCGGGGACCACGGCGAGGAGCCGCACCGCCGTCGTCGAGCCCTCGGCGCGCACGGCGGCGAGGACGGTGAGGAGGTAGGCACAGCCGTGGACGGGGCCCATCAGGGAGGAGACGGGCCTCCAGTGCGCTGTGGCGAGGTTGACCAGCAGCACGGCGAGGGAGAGCAGTTCGACGGCGGCGGCCGCACGCAGCGGGCGCAGCGCGGTCCTTGCGGGCGCGGCCGGGGAACCGGTCGGGGAGGAGGCCACGGTCACGCTCCCGTCGAGGAGCCGGGGCGGACGATCATCAGCACGGTGACGGTCGCCCACAGCAGGTTGAACATCCCCGTGGCCATGCCCAGTCGGGCGGCCGTGCGAGCGGGCGCCGTCCCGTACGCGAGCCCGGCCAGGACGGCGCGCTGCCGTGGCAGGACGACCCCGGCGAGAAGGGCGGCGGCCAGCGCGGTGAGGACGATCGAGACGATCAGCCACACGTCCCCGAGCACCCCCATGCTCGACGCGGTGGCGAGGCCGAAGACCGGGACGACCACGCCGACGGCGGCGTACACGCGGCAGATCCGGTGCAGCAGTCCCGCCGTGTCGGGGGCGCGGCGGACGGCGGGGGGAAACATGCTGGCGGCGACCGTGACGGGTCCGACGGCGACGATCGCGGCCAGGACGTGGACGGCGAGCAGGAACTTGGTCATGTGCGCTTCCCCCTCCTCACGCGCCGGCCGGGCCGGCGAGGACGGGGCCCTCGGCGCGCCACACCACGCCCCGGCGTTCGTGGGCGAGCAGCCGTTCCACGACGTGGGCCACGCGCGGGCCGCTTTCGCGCTCCAGCAGGTGGAGGGCGAGGTCGAGCCCGGAGGTGACGCCGGCCGAGCTCACCAGGTCCCCGTCGTCGACCACCCGGGCGTCCACGACGGTGGCGCCCGCCGCCCGGAGACCGGCCGTCCCGAGGTGGTGGCCCGTCACAGGGCGCCCGCCGATCAGGCCCGCCATGGCGAGCAGCAGCGAACCGCCGCACACCGTGGCCACGGTGACGTCCGGCCGCTCCAGGGCGGTGCGCAGCAAGGGCGGCAGCCCGGTCCGCAGCGCCCGGGCGAGGACGGCCGGGACCGTGTCGCCGTCCTCGCCGTCGCCGTCGCCGTCCGCCGCGGGGATCCGGCCCGCCGCTCCCGGTACGACCACCAGGCCGCCGCGGCCCGGGTCGAACGCGGCGGCCGCCCGCAGCGACGGCAGCCCCAGGCCCGCGGGCACCACGCGGGCCCCCTCCGCCGACACGAGCCCGGCGCGGATGCCGCCGGCGGTCAGCACCTCCAGGGGAGCGATGACGTCCAGGGGGTCGAACCCGTCGTACAACACGAACTGAGCGAGCATCTGGGGCCTTCCGGGAGCGGTGCGGGACGCTCCCGACGCTAGGCCCGGAACCGCATCGCCAGAAGTGGCCGGATTGCCAGTTCCCGACGGATTCCCGCCAGCCCTGTCATCAGCACATGTGGGACGCTGCCCAGCTCACAGGCTTGGCCGGAATTCGTCGCCCCTCTACCGTGGAGCCATGCACACGGTGGTCGTCCTCGCCCTCGACCAGGTCATCCCCTTCGACCTGGCGGCCCCGATCGAGGTGTTCTCCCGCACCCGCCTTCCCGACGGCCGCCCCGCCTACCGGGTGCGGATCTGCGCCCCCTCGCCCGAGGTCGACGCCGGGCCCTTCGTACTGCGCGCCCCGTACGGACTGGAGGCGCTGGCCGAGGCCGACACGATCGTCCTGCCGGGCACGGCCGACCCCTCGGTGCCGGTGCCCGGGGAGGTGCTGCGGGCGCTGCGGGCGGCCGCCGCGAACGGCACCCGGATCGCCTCGGTCTGCGCCGGGGCCTTCGTGCTCGCGGCCACCGGGCTGGTGGACGGCCTGCGGATCACCACGCACTGGGTGGGCGCGCGACGGCTGGCGGAGCTCCACCCGGAGGTGACCGTCGACCCGGACGTGCTCTACGTCGACAACGGCCAGTTCCTCACCTCCGCGGGCGCCGCCGCCGCGCTCGACCTGTGCCTGCACATGATCCGCAAGGACCACGGTTCCGCCGTGGCCGCCGACGCCGCCCGGCTGTCCGTCATGCCGCTGGAACGCGAGGGCGGCCAGGCCCAGTTCATCGTCCACGAGCAGCCCCCGGCGCCGGCCGGGACCACCATGGAGCCGCTGCTGCGCTGGCTGGAGGAGAACGCGGACCGCGAACTGGCGCTGGAGGACATCGCCGCGCACGCCGGGACGAGCACCCGCACCCTCAACCGCCGCTTCCGCGAGCAGACCGGCACCACCCCGCTGCAGTGGCTGCACCGGGCCCGTGTCCGCCGGGCCCAGTACCTGCTGGAGACCACGGACCACTCGGTGGACCGGATCGCCGTCCAGGCCGGGTTCGGCTCCCCCACCGCCTTCCGCGAGCGCTTCAAGCGGGTCGTCGGCACCAGCCCGCACGCGTACCGGCGGGCCTTCCGCGGCTGACCCCTGCCTCGCCGCGCCCGGCCCGCACCCGGCCCGCGCCCGGCCCGGCGCCGTTCCGCCATCCGGGGACGGGACGGACGTCAGCCGCAGGACACCCGCAGGTCGCGCGGACAGGGCATGAAGGGGCGACAACACCTGGCGACAACACCTGCGGACAGGCGCGCGACGCGCGGGGGCGAGCGGACCATGGGCATCACCACCACGACGACTCCACACCTCCTGAGCGGCGCCACGCTGCGCCGGATCGCCTGCCTGGCCCCGATCGTGCTGGTCGGGTGGTGGGTGGCCCGGCACTGGCAGCTGATCGCCGACGGGGGCCGCGGGCTGCTCGACGCCAACCGGGGCTGGCTGCTGGCCGCCGTGGCGGCGACCGGGCTGGCCTGGGTGGCGGTGTCGTTCATGCGGCAGGGCACCGTCCTGGAACGGCTGCCGGCGGGACGGCTGCTGGCGACGCAGTTCGCCGCGGGCGCCGCGAACCACCTGCTGCCCGCGGGCATCGGGGCGAGCGCGGTCAACCTGCGCTTCATGCGGGCGTGCGGGCTGCCGCCCGCCCGGTCGGCGGCGGCCATCGCGCTGTACTTCCTGGCCGAATGCGTCGGCCGCGGGACGCTGCTGGCCGTGCTGCTGGCCGCGTTCCCGCACGCGCTGCGGCTCGACGGACTGCTGCCCGACGGCATCTCCGTACCCGTCGGCCCGACGGCGGGGGCGGCCGCCGGGGTCTGCGCGGTCGCGGCGGTCGTGCTGGTCGCCGTACCGCGGCTGCGGCGGGTGGTGGTCACGTTCCTGGCCACGGCGTTCACCGACGCGCGGACGCTGCACGCCCGGCCGTCGCGGGCCCTCGCGCTGTGGGGCGGCTCGCTCGCCTTCCCCGCCCTGCAGGCCGCCGGCCTCGTCGCGGTCACGATGGCCCTGGGCGTCCCGGTGCCCTTCGCCCACGTCGCCGTCGCCTACCTCGTGGCCAGCGTCGCGGCGGCGGCGCTGCCCACCCCCGGCGGCGTCGGCTCCGTCGACGCGGCCCTCGTGGTGACCCTCGTCGCCACGGGCGCCTCCCTCGCCGCGGCCACCTCGGCCGTGCTCGGCTACCGCATCGTCACGGTGTGGCTCCCCCTCGTCCCCGGCGCGCTGGTCCTGGGCGCGCTGGTCCGCCGGAAGGTCGTCTGACCCGCACGCCCCCATGACACGCGCCCCGTCCGCCCGCGCAAACCCCGTGGTGGCGGCAGGGCGGCGCGTGCCAGGCTGACCGCGGGGACGGGCACGGGAGGGCGGAGCACTGGAGCTGCACGAGTACGCGGAGCGGGACGCGACGGGGTTGCGGGAGCTGATCCGCGCCGGGGAGGTGAGCGCGGGCGAGGTCGAAGCCGTCGCGCGCAGGGCCCTGGAGGCGGCGGATGCGGAGCTCAACGCGCTGACGCTGCCGCTGTTCGACCCTGCGCCCGCGCACCGGGCGGACGGGCCGTTCGGCGGTGTGCCCTTCGTGATCAAGGACGGTGGGCCCTTCGTGCGGGGCGTGCCGTTCACCCTCGGCAGCCGGGCCCTGCGGGGTGCCGTGGCGGACGCCGACCACGATCTGATGACCCGCTTCCGCGGGGCGGGCCTGGTGGCGCTCGGCCAGAGCACCGCGCCGGAGTTCGGCCTGAGCTTCGCCACCGAGCCGGTGCGCTACGGGCCGACGCGCAACCCCTGGGACCCGGGGCGCGGGGTGGGCGGGTCGAGCGGCGGGTCGGCCGCGCTGGTCGCCGCGGGGGCGGTGCCGGTGGCGCACGCCAACGACGCGGGCGGTTCGATCCGCATCCCGGCGTCCTGCTGCGGGCTGGTCGGGCTCAAGCCGAGCCGGGGGCGCACCCCGTGCGGGCCGCTCGCGGGCGAGGCGGCGTTCGGGCTCCAGGTGGAGTTCGCCGTGACCAGGACGGTACGGGACGCCGCGGCGCTGCTCGACGCCGTGGGCGGGCCCTCGTACGGCGACAAGTACCCCCTCCCTGCGCCCCCGTCGCCGTACGCGCGGGCGGCGCGCTCCGACCCGGGGCGGCTGCGGATCGCCCTGACCACCGCCGCCTGGACGGGCACGCCCGTGGACCCGCAGGTCGCCGCCGTCACCGTCGACGCGGGCAAGGTGCTGGAGTGGATCGGGCACCGCGTCACCGAGGACACACCGCGCCTGGACGCGGACGACCTCGTGGAGGCCACCGCGCTGGGCGCGTTCGCCAGTGGCGGCGCGCTGCTGCGGGCGGCGCCGCGCCTGGACCGCTCACTGCTGGAGGCGGTGTCGCGGGCGGTGCTCGCCGAGACCGAGGCGTGCACGGCGCTCGGGCTGATGGCGGCGGTCGACGCGCAGCACCGCGTGACCCGCGCGGCGGGCCGCTTCTTCACCGCGTACGACCTGCTCGTCACGCCGACGCTCGGCGCGCTCCCCGCGCCGCACGGCACCCTGGGCCACGACGACCCCCGGCACACGGTGCGCTCCTGGCTGCGGGAGCTGTTCGCGTACGGGCCGTTCACGGCGGCCTTCAACGTCTCGGGGCATCCGGCGGTGAGCCTGCCGCTCGGCCAGAGCCGCGAGGGGCTGCCGGTCGGGGTGCAGCTCGTCGCCGCCCAGGGCCGGGAGGACCTGTTGCTGGGCGTGGCCGCGCAGTTGGAGCAGGCCGTCCCGTGGCGGGACCGCAGGCCGCCGTTCCTGGTCGGCTGACCCCTTCCCCGCGCGAGCGGGGCAGCCCGCGCTCAGCTGCTGCTCGGGCTGGTGCCGGTGCCGTTGGTGGGCGGGAAGGCGTAGACGTGGCCCGGGGTGACGATCTTGGTCATCGCCTCGGCGAAGAGGCTGCTGGGCTCGTTGCCGCCCACGGCGGTGTCGGTGTTGAGCAGCACGACCATGGTCGCCTTGGCGTCGGGCAGGTACACGGCGGTGCTCTGGTAGCCGGGCAGCGATCCGTTGTGCCCGATCCAGCCGTGGTTGTCGAAGAGGCCGAGGCCGTAGCCGATGCCCGGGTACGAGGTGGGGAGGAAGGTCGTGCGCTGCGCCTGGGTGGCCTTGCTGAGCAGGGTGCCGTCGGCGACGATGCGGGCCCAGGCCCGCAGGTCCTGCTGGTCGGAGATCATCGCGCCGGCGGCCCAGGCCCAGGAGGGGTCCCAGTTGGTGGCGTCGCCTTCCTTCCCGTCCTTGGTCTGCCGGGTGTAGCCGCGGGCGTGCGGGTTCGGGAAGGCGCGCCCCGCGGGGAAGACGGTGTGCTTCAGCTTGGCCGGATCGAGCACGTCGCGCCGCAGGTAGTCGCCGAACGGCATGCCGCTCGCCTTCTCGATCACCAGGCCCAGCAGGACGGTGTTGGTGTTGGAGTACTGGAAGCGGGAGCCCGGGGTGGCCTGCGAGGGGTGCTGGAAGGCGTAGGCGAGCAGCTCGGCGGGGACGAACCCCCGGTTGGGGTCGGCCTTGAGGGCCTTCTGGAAGTTCGGGTCGTCGGTGTAGTTGTAGAGCCCGCTGCGCATCTCGGCGAGCTGCCGCAAGGTGATGCCGTCGCCGCCGGGCACGCCGTCCACGTACCGCGAGACGGGGTCGTCGAGTCCGGCCTTCTTCCGGTCGACGAGGGTCAGCAGCGCCGTCACGGTGAAGGTCTTGGTCTCGCTGCCGATCCGCATGTTGAGGTCGGGCGACATGCGCGCCTTCGACTTCGTGTCCGCCACGCCGAGGGCGCGTACGTAGGAACCCTTGCCGGGGGCCCACAGCCCCACGATCGCGCCGGGCACACCGGTCCTCTTCAGGGTGTCCGCCATCGCGCCGTCGAGCTTCTCGACGACGTCGCCGGAGAGCGCCGGGAAGTTCCCGCCGGCGCCCGGTGACCCGCTGGGGGAGGCCTGCGCGGGGGACGCGGACGCCGGGGAGGCGGGGGCCGGGCCCGCCGTGCGGTCCTCCTCCTCGGCCCGCGCGAGCGGCGAGGCCGGAGCCGACCTCGCCGTCCGGGTGGCCTCGGGGGAGCGGGTGGTGTCCGCGGGCTCGCCGCACGCCAGGGCCGTGGGGAGCGCGGCGGCGGCCAGGACCGCGGCGACGGCCTTGCGCACGGTGCCGCGGAGCCTGGGCGGACGGGCGCACGGGTGCGTCATGTCAGTGCCTTTCGGCCGTGGGGACGGGGCGGGGCGGGGGCACGCCATCGCGAACGTAAGCCGCCGGCCGCGGTGCGGCGACCGGGCGGCGGGCGGCGCGCGGCCGAGCGGGTGACGTCCGTCGCGTGGGCGGGTCTTGACGGTGCGTCGGGTCATTGGTTGAGTGGCTCATCCACTGACCCATGGAGGTGTGATGGAAGCGCTGCCGCGCACGTCGATCGTGGACGTCCTGGAGGACCGGATCCGCGAGGAGATCCTCACCGGCCGCCGTCCCGCGGGGACCCTGCTGCCGCCCGAGCGCACCCTGGCCGAGGGGTACGGCGTCACCCGCACCACCCTCAAGCACGCCTTCGGGCGGCTGGTCCAGGCCGGACTGCTGGAGACGCGGCACGGCGTCGGTACCCGGGTCCGGGACTACGAACGCCTCGGCGGCGCCGACCTGCTGCCCATGCTCGTCCGGCACGACGCGCGCTGGCTCTCCGAGATCTTCGAGGTGCGGCGCGGGGTGGGCGCCCTGATCGCCGGCGCGGCGGCGACCCGGGCGAGCGGCGCCGCACGGACCCGGCTGCGCGACCTGGTGGAGGCCGTGCGCACCGCCGGGGACCCGGACGCGGTGCAACTGGCGGACGCCGAGGTGCACCGGGCGCTGGCCCGCGCCACCGGCAACCGCGTCTACGTGCTCCTCACCAACACCCTGTTCAACGCCTACCTGCCGATGCGCCGTCACCTCGCCGGCCCCTTCCAGGACGCGGAGGAGGCGTACGGACGGCTGGCGCCGGTGGTCGCCGCGGTGGAAGAGGGGGACGGTGCGGCCGCCCGCGCGGCGGCGGAGGCGTATCTGACGGCGACCGAGGAGATCATGCGCGAGGGACTGAAGTCCCGGTGAGCGCGGGACGGGGGACGGTCTTCGCCGAGACCATGACGGGGACCGTACGGCTGCGCGGCGAGGACCGGGAGCGGCCGGTACGGCTGGAGCTGACGGCGCGCAGCGACGACCTGTTGCTGCCGCACCGTACGACCGTGGCCCGCGCCACCGGTCGGCTGCGCATCGCGGGCCGCGCCGACGCCGCCGCCACCGGCACGCTGGAGGTCTCACCGCTGGCCCGGCGGCGCATCCACTACCGGCTGGAGTTCGCACTCGACGGCGAGCGCTGCCTCCTGGAGGGCTGGAAGTCCGTCACCCCGCGGCGGCCGCTGGCCTCGATGACCACGCTGCCCTTCACCCTCACCGCCGGGGACGTCCCGGAACCGGCCGGCACGGGCACGCTGCGCTTCCGCACGGCGACCTCGCTCGGGCCGTTCCTGGCGAGCTTCCGCTTCCCCCGCCGGGACGACCCCCGGGCGCAGTGGGCACCGCGCTGGGACGGCGCCGCGGGCCGCACCGAGGTCTGGTACACCACGGCCACCGACCCCGCGACGGGCACCGGCCTGTGGCTCCACCACGAACTCGTCGCCCCCGCCGACGGATCCCCCGCCTTCGCCCACGGCTGGGCCGCCGTCTTCCCCCCGGACGGCAAGGGCCCGGTGGAGCACGCCCGCTTCGGCCCGTCGCCCTGGCGTCCCGCGACGGGCGCCGAGGGGTTCACGGTCGACGGCGTCGAGGCCGTCCCCGGCCGGCTGCGCGGCACGGCGGGCGACCTCGCCTGGGACCTCACCGAGGACGCCGGCACCGAGCAGCCGCTGTACACCTTCCCGCGCTGGTCGTGGCGGCATCCGCTGCTGCCCGCCGCGCAGATCGTGCCGTCGCCCCGCGCCCGGTACACGGGCACCGTCCGCCACGGCGGGGGCGAACTCGGCCTGCGGGCCGCGTCCGGGGCCTCGGCCCGCATCTACGGCCACGGCAACGCCCGGCGCTGGGCCTGGCTGCACGCCGACCTCGGCGACGGGGACGTGCTGGAGGTCGTCGCCGCCGTCTCCACCCGCCCGGGCCTGGACCGGCTGCCTCCGCTGGTGTTCCTGCGGCTGCGCAGGGACGGCCGCGACTGGCCGCGCGGCGGCCTGCGCCCGGCCCTGGGGCGCGCCGGCCTCGGCCGCTTCACCGCCGAGATCGGCCTGCCGCGCTGGACGGTGACCGGCCGCGCGGGCGGGCGCCGGATCACCGTACGGGTCGACCAGCCGGCCGAGCGCACCCTCGCCCTCGACTACGCCGACCCCGACGGCTCCCCCGCCGTGTGCCGCAACAGCGAGACCGCCGACGCCCACGTCGTGCTGGAGCGCAGGGGCCGCGGCGGCTGGCGCACCGAGGCGGAGTGGACGCTCGCCGGCACCGCCCACGCAGAAGTGGGCGACCGGTGAGCGCCGCCGTCCGTGGCCTGGTGGCGGCGCTGCTCGCCGACGCGGGCGACGGCGACTGGACCACGGGCGTGCCGCACCGGCTGGACGGCCTGCTGGCGGCGATGCCCGCGCGGACCCGGCACGGCTTCCGCGCCGCGGCGGCCGCGGTGGACGTCTACGCGGCGGCACGCACCGGGCGGCGTCTGGACCGGCTGGGCCCGGGGGAACGGGAACGGGTGCTGGCGGGCCTCGCCGCGCGGCCCGCGCTGCTGTCCCTGCTCGACGTGGTGAAGGTGCCAGTGCTGCTGGCGGCCGGCACCGAACGGCTGCTGGCACAGCCGCCCCGCGCCACGGCGCCCGTGGCGCCGGAGGACCCTGCGCTGGACTGCGTGCCCGCCGGCGAGTGGCCGGACCGCTCCCGCGCGGACGCCGTCGTCGTCGGCTCGGGCGCCGGCGGGGCGATGGCGGCGCGCACCCTGGCACGGGCGGGACTGCGGGTGGTCGTCCTGGAGGAGGGCCGGCGGCACATCACCGCGGAGTTCGGACGGCGGGCCCCGCTCGACCGGTTCGCCGAGCTGTACCGGGACGGCGGCGCGACCCTCGCCCTCGGCAACCCCCCGATGGTCGTGCCGACCGGGCGCGCCGTCGGCGGCACGACGGTCGTCAACTCCGGCACCTGCTACCGCACTCCGGACCGTGTGCTGGCCCGGTGGCGCGAGGAGCACGGGCTCGGGGACCTCGCGGACCCGGTGGCCTTCGGCGCGTACCTGGACGAGGTGGAGCGCACCCTGCGCGTGGCCCGCCAGCCGCAGGACGTGCTGGGCCGCAACGGCGCCCTCGCCCTGCTCGGCGCGGGCGGCCTCGGCTGGCGCGCGGCGCCCCTGCGGCGCAACGCCCCCGGCTGCCGGGGCTCGTGCCAGTGCGTGGTGGGCTGCCCGTCCGGGGCGAAGCAGAGCGTCCAGCTGTCGGTGCTGCCGCAGGCGTGCGCGGCCGGGGCCCGGATCGTGACCGGCGCCCACGTGCGGCGGGTGCTCACCGAGCCCGACCGGCCGGGCGGCCCGCGCGCCTGCGGTGTGGCGGTACGGCGGGCGGACGGCAGCGAACTGGAGATCCTCAGCCCGCTGGTCGTGGTGGCCGCGGGCGCCCTGCGCACTCCCCCGCTGCTGCGCCGCTCCGGCCTCGGCGGCCACCCCCGGACCGGCCGCAACCTGGCCGTGCACCCCGCCACCAGCGTCGCCGGGCGGTTCGCCGAGCCGGTCACGGACGGCGGCCCGGCGGTGCTGCAGAGCGTCGGCGTGGAGGAGCTGCACGAGGACGGCATCCTCGTCGAGGCGACCGCCCCGCCGCCCGGCATGGGCTCGTTCGTGCTGCCGGGCGTGGGCCGGGAACTGCGCGCCGAGCTGGAGGACTCCGGACGGCTGGCCACGTTCGGCGCGATGATCGCGGACCGGCCCGGCGGACGCGTCCTCGGCCGCGAGGGCGGCCTGCTCCGCTACGACCTCGACCCCCGCGACGGCCGCCGACTGCTGCGCGCCGTCCGCGCGATGGGCGACCTGCTCTTCGCCGCCGGGGCCGAGGAGGTCCTCACCGGCGTCCCCGCCGCGCCGCGGGCCCGTACGCCACGGGAGTTCGCGTCGGCCCTGGAGGGGGTGACGGCACGGCAGCTGCACCTGTCGGCCTTCCACCCCACGGGCACCGTCGCCCTCGGCGCGGACCCGGAGGTGGCGCCGGCCGACCCCGCGGGCCGGCTGCGCGGTGTGCACGGGGTGCTGATCGCCGACGCCTCGGCGCTGCCCAGCTGCCCCGAGGTGAACCCGCAGCTCAGCATCATGGCGCTGGCCCTGGCCGTCAGCGAGGGCGCGGTGCGGGCGGCCGGCTGAGCGGTCAGCGGGGGCGCAGCACCGCGCAGGTCGTCGTGCCGTGCGCGTAGAGCTTCCCGTCGGCCGCGCCGGTCACCCGGGCCTCGGCGGTGGCCGTCGTCCGGCCGACATGGAGCGCCACGCCCTCGCAGCGCAGCGTGGACGTCCCGGGGAGCACCGGCCGGATCATGTGCACCCCCAACTGCACTGTGGTGTACGCCGATCCGGCCGGGAGGCGGCTCATCACGGCCGAGCCGAGCGCCGAGTCCAGCAGGGTGGCGAGGAAGCCGCCGTGCACCGTGCCCATCGGGTTGAGCAGGTGGTCGCCGGGGTCGCCCTCGAAGACCGCGCGCCCGTCGCCGACCTCGACGAAGCGGAAGCCCAGGGTGCTCATGATCGAGGACTCGGGGAAGCGGCCGTCGATCGCGCCCTGCAGGACCTCGCGCCCGGTCAGCGCCAGGAGTTCTGGGGTGGGCTCGGGGCGCGGCTCCCAGGTGTGGGTGCGCGAACGGGTGGCGGTGGCGGCCTCGTACGTCGTCATGGCACCGACGCTAGGCGTCGGCCCGGCTCGTCGGCAGTGGCGTATCCGGCAGCTTGGATACCGTTCCCGACACGGCCCCCGGCACCCCTGCCGCGCCGTGGCGCAGGTCGAAGGCGGGCGACTCGGACCTGATGCGCGGGAGCGTGAGGAAGTTGTGCCGCGGCGGCGGGCAGCTCGTCGCCCACTCCAGCGAACGGCCCCAGCCCCACGGGTCGTCCATCCCGACCGGCTCGCCGTACTTGGCGGTCTTCCACACGTTGTAGAGGAACGGCAGGAACGACAGGCCCAGCAGGAAGGAGCTGATCGTCGAGATGGTGTTCAGCGTGGTGAAGCCGTCGGCGGCCAGGTAGTCCGGGATGCGCCGCAGCATGCCCTGCGTGCCCAGCCAGTGCTGGACGAGGAAGGTGCCGTGGAAACCGGCGAAGAGCGTCCAGAAGGTGATCTTCCCCAGGCGTTCGTCGAGCATCTTGCCGGTGAACTTCGGCCACCAGAAGTGGAGTCCGGAGAACATGGCGAAGACGACGGTGCCGAAGACGACGTAGTGAAAGTGCGCCACCACGAAGTAGGAGTCGGAGACCTGGAAGTCCAGGGGCGCCGACGCCAGGAGCACCCCGGTGAGCCCGCCGAAGACGAAGGTGACGAGGAAGCCGGTCGCCCAGAGCATCGGCGTCTCGAAGCTGAGCGAGCCCTTCCACATCGTGCCGATCCAGTTGAAGACCTTCACCCCGGTCGGTACCGCGATGAGCAGCGTCATGAAGGAGAAGAAGGGCAGCAGCACGCCGCCCGTGACGTACATGTGGTGCGCCCAGACCGTCGCCGACAGTCCGGCGATCGAGATCGTCGCCGCGATCAGGCCGGTGTAGCCGAACATCGGCTTGCGCGAGAAGACCGGTATGACCTCGCTCACGATCCCGAAGAAGGGCAGCGCGATGATGTAGACCTCGGGGTGCCCGAAGAACCAGAACAGGTGCTGCCACAGCAGCGCCCCGCCGTTCGCCGGGTCGAATATGTGCGCCCCGAACTTGCGGTCCAGCTCCAGCGCGAGCAGCGCCGCGGCCAGCACCGGGAAGGCCATCAGCACCAGCACACCGGTGAGCAGCACGTTCCAGGTGAAGATCGGCATCCGGAACATCGTCATGCCCGGGGCACGCATGCAGATGATCGTGGTGATCAGGTTGACCGCGCCGAGGATGGTCCCGAAGCCTGACAGCGCCAGCCCCATGATCCACAGGTCACCGCCCACGCCCGGCGAGTGCGCCGCGCCCGACAGCGGTGAGTAGGCGAACCAGCCGAAGTCGGCCGCGCCCTGCGGGGTGAGGAAACCGCCCACCGCGATCAGCGAGCCGAAGAGGTAGAGCCAGTACGCGAGCATGTTGAGCCGGGGGAACGCGACGTCGGGGGCACCGATCTGCAGCGGCATGATCCAGTTCGCGAAACCCGAGAACAGCGGGGTCGCGAACATCAGCAGCATCACCGTGCCGTGCATCGTGAAGAGCTGGTTGAACTGCTCGTTCGACATGACCTGCAGCCCGGGGCGGGCGAGCTCGGCGCGCATCAGCAGGGCCATCACCCCGCCACCGCAGAAGAAGGCGAACGCCGTACCGAGGTAGAGCGTGCCGATGGCCTTGTGGTCGGTCGTGGTCAGCCATGCCACGGCGGACGCCGTGCGTCGCGGGAACGTGAGCCTCATGCCCGGTAGGTGTCCGGGCCCGCCCGCGGCGTCACGCGGGGAACGTCACAGCGGCGGGGTGTGATGATCGGTCCCATGGCGGACACCAAGCGGTCATGAGCACGGACGAGACGCGGTCACAGGCGTTCGCCGCTGCCTACCGCGAGCACTACTGGGCGGTCAGCCGCTACGTCGCCCGGCGGACGGGCGGGCGGGCGGCGTACGACGAGGTGGAGGAAGTGGTGGCGGAGGTCTTCGCCGTCGCCTGGCGGCGGCGCGCCGAGCTCCCCTCGTACGCGCTGCCCTGGCTGTACGGCGTCGCCCGCAACTGCCTGGCCAACAGCGTGCGCGGGCAGGGGCGGCGGCGCAGGCTGCTGGACCGGATCGGGAACCACGAGACGGCGCACGGCGCGTACCTCGTGCCGAGCCCCGGCACCGAAGCGCCCGGCGCCTGGGTGCACGAGGCACTGGGGCGGCTCGCGGCGGCCGACCAGGAGGTGCTGCGGCTGACCGCCTGGGAGGAGCTGGACGTCGGGGAACTGGCGGTGGCCCTGGGCTGCGGGCGCTCCGCGGCCGCCATGCGCCTGCACCGGGCGCGCCGCAGGCTGCGCGAGCAGATCGACCGCATGGGGATGACCGTGACCCAGGAGGGGCCATGACCGAGCTGGAGCCGGAGCTGGAGCTGCTGCGCCGGGCCGATCCCGTGCCTGCCGGCGATCCGCGCTGGCGCGACCGCCCCCTGGACGCGCGGGCCGAACTCGGGCTGCGGCGGCTGCTGGCCTCCGGACCGGCACCTGGAGCAGCAGCCGGAGCGGCACCCGTCCCCGCGCCCCGACGGACCGCCCGCCGGGTGGGCGGCCTCGTCACGGGCCTGGCCGCGGTGGCGGCGACCGTGGTGGCCGTCCTGGTCGTCGTGCTCTCCGGGGCCGGCACCACCCCGGCGGTCGCCGCCCCCGTGGCGCTGCGTCCGCTGGCCGGGTCGCGGGAGGTCCCGCTGACCGAGGTGGCCGGCGCGGCCAGGGAGGCGGCGGCGCGGGGCGGCGGCCCGGGCACCCGCCGCGGGAGCCACGTGATGATGTGGAGCATGGGCATGGAAGCGGGCCCGGGCGCCCGCCCGCCCGTCACCCTGCCCGAGGAGCACCTCACCCGCTGGAACGCCGACGGCAGCGGCACCGAACTGGTCGTCGCCACCGACCCGCGGCACCCCGGGGAGCCGGTGATCAGCGACTCCGGCGGCTCCCCGCACACCGTCGCGGACGGCGAGGTGCTGCACCGCGCCGCGTACCCGCCGGGCACCCTCCCCCCGTACGGCCGCTCGGGGACCGAGCCCCCGGACTCCGCGCAGGAGCTGCGGGCGTACCTGTCCCAGGTGTACGGCTGCGCCTGCGCCGGCACCCCGGAACTGGTGGACGCGCTGGCCTCGCT
This sequence comes from Streptomyces sp. NPDC001902, assembly GCF_042891295.1. Taxonomy (NCBI): domain Bacteria; kingdom Bacillati; phylum Actinomycetota; class Actinomycetes; order Kitasatosporales; family Streptomycetaceae; genus Streptomyces; species Streptomyces sp. NPDC001902. Next base: position 105,939 of record NZ_JBIATA010000028.1, read on the forward strand.
GCTGCGGGACTGGACGCCGGGGCCCGCCGGCACCGCCGCGGTCGACGAGCTCCTCGCCGCCGCCCCCGGCCTGCGGCCTGCCGGTACCGTCACCGACCGGCTGGGCAGGCGGGGCCAGGCCTACGTCCACGACGCCGCCGGGCTGCGCCGCATGGTCGTCCTCGACCCGGCCGACGGGCGCGTCCTGGGGATCGAGGAGACGTACACGCAGGACCAGCCCGAGTACCGGGTGAGGGCCGGCGACGTCATGTCGTACCAGGCCTGGATGGACTGACGCCCGGGGCGCGCAGCGCCGGGACGGGGGGCGGGGCCCGGCGCCCCCGCCCCCGCGCGGCGGTCAGCGCGCGGCCAGGACCGCCAGGCGCGCCGCGGAGGTGCCCAGTCCGGTCGGCCCGGTGGGCAGCCGGCCTCCCCCCACCGGGCGGCGCAGCTCCTCCTCGTCATAGCGGCGGCAACCGCGGTGCCAGGTCAGGATGCCCGCGAGCCAGTTCCGCAGCTCGCGCACGTAACCGTCCAGCACCGCCCGCGCGTCCGCGCCGAGCCCGAAGTCCTCGTACAGGACCGGGAGTTCGTTCGCGGCGACGTGCTGGAACTGCCGCATGCGCCCGGTCATCAGGTCGTGGACGACGGCGAGCGAGGCCTGCTCGTCGCAGTCGAAGAAGTTCTGCACGACCAGCAGGGCGTTGTGGATCTCGCCCTCGTACTCGATCTCCTTCTGGTACGAGAAGACGTCGTTCATCAGGCAGGCGTAGTCGGCGGCGGAGTTCTCCAGCGACCGCATCGGCCCGCTGCGGTAGACCTCCTCCGGCACCCGCTCGCCGTGGCCCAGCCGGCACAGGCTCATCGTCAGGTCGGAGCCGAAGGTGTGGCGGCGCATCTCCAGGTAGTCGACCGGGTCGGGGATGCGGTTCTGCGCCTGGTTGGCCAGTTCCCACAGCCAGCCGGCGGTCATGTTCTCGACGGCCGTGCGGAAGCGGCGCCGCGCCTGCGGCTCCATCGGCCCGGCCGTCCGCGCCCACAGGTCGGCCAGGCTCCGTTCCAGGGCGCTGACCGGGGCCGGGGCGGCGGAGCCGTCGACCGGCATGAAGGCCGACAGCCGCTCGTTGGCCGCGCGGGCGCCGGCCAGGTCGCGGGTGCGGCCGTACACGGCGGGGAACCAGTCGTCGGCGTAGGTGCCCCAGGTGAGCCAGCCGGAGGTGAGGTCCAGCCCCTCCGGGGTCGCGTCGGGGTGGATGCCGGCGGCGCAGAGCGGGAAGTCGAAGGCGGTCAGCTTGTGCTCGTCCCACACGTGGGAGTGCGGGACCCCGGGCTGCGGCAGCAGCAGGCCCATCCGGTGCGCCCAGTCGACGACGTGGCGCCGGGCGGCGTCCAGGTGCGGGCTGAGCGTGGCCGGGAAGGGCATGAGGAAGTCGGGCAGCGGCGTCGGCCCGGTGCGCCGCGGCACATGGGTGAAGCCCCGGGCGCGGGCGACCTCGGCCCGGCCGGTGGTCCGCACGGTGCCCGCCGACAGCCCGAGCCCGCCGGGCAGCGCGAACGGCGACCATCCGGCGTCCGCGGCCCCCGCCCCGCCGCCGTTCATGTAGCGGCTGGAGCGCATGTGCCACTCGTGGCCGCCGGACTGCCAGTCCTGCAGGCCCTTCGCGTACGCCAGCACACGCGCGCACTGCTCCGGGTCGAGCGCGTGCTCGGCGAACAGCGGCGGCAATTCGGTGAGCGCGGTGTTCTCGAACTGCTGCAACCGGGAGGTCAGCAGGTCGTTGACCGACTCCGCGGCCTCCTGCGTCGTGCAGCCGAGGAAGGTCTCCAGGACCAGCACGCCGTTGCTGAGCTCGCCCTCCTCCTCGGTCTCGCGCTGGTACGAGAAGAGGTCGTTGCGCAGGTGCACCGCGTCGGAGAAGGCGTCCCGCAGCACGAGCAGCGGCCGCGCCCCGGCGACGGCGGCCGGCACCTCGGCTCCGGCGGCGTACTCCACCAGCCCCGCCGACCAGGGCGCGCCGCCGACCTTCCGGCGCATCTCGATGTACTCCACGGGGTTGGGCACCCGGCCCGCGTTGATGTTGGACAGTTCCCACAGGGACTCGTTGAGCAGGTGCTCGGTGCTCTGGGCGAAGCGCCTGCGCCAGTCCATGGACATCGCCGGCACCGTGCGCGCCCACAGGTCGGCGAGGCCCGCCTCCACCGGGTTCCGCGGCTCGGGCATGCCCTGCGCCAGGTCCATCGGCATGAAGGCGGGCAGCCGGTCCAGGTACGCCTTGCCGCCCTCGCGGTCCTGCGTGCGCTTGAACGCCTCCAGGAAGTGGTCGTCGAAGAAGAAGACCCATACGTACCAGTCCGTCACCAGGGACAGGGCCGGTCCGGAGCAGTCCGGGTGCGTGTACGCGCACAGCAGCGCGTAGTCGTGCGAGTCGAGGTCGCCGGTGTCCCAGATGCCCGAGCCTTCGAGCATCCCCATCTCCCGTGCCCAGCTGCGGGAATGCTCCCGGGCCCGCTCCACGTGGGGATTGAGTCGCGCCGGGTGCGGCAGGTAGAAGTCGGGCAGTTCAAATGGCTGCGTCACTCGTTCAGCGCTACCCGGGGCCGGGGGCGCTATCCGGCATGACGGACAACCCATACGAACGGGTGAAAACACTCCGGGAACACCCCCGGGAACGGCCGGGGGCCGGCCCGTGCGCCGGGCCGGCCCTCGTCGTCCGCGGAGGTCAGGCCCGCTTCGGGTGCTCCCCCCAGCTCCTGCACAACGCCCAGATGACGAAGACGTCGATGGCGATGACGATGATCGCCCACACCGGGGTGTACGGCATCCACGCGAAGTTCACGACGATGTTGAACGCGGCCAGGGCGACACCGGCGACCCGGGCCCAGTCGGGGGCGTTCTGGAGCAGGGCGGCGCCGACCACGATGACGAGCACCCCGAGCACGAGGTGGATCCAGCCCCAGGCCGTCAGGTTGAACTTGAAGACGTAGTCGCCGAGCCGGACCCAGATGTCGTCCTGCGCGATGGCCGAGATGCCCTCGAAGATCATCACGACACCGGAGACGATGAGCAGCACACCGGCGAAGGTGGTACCGCCCGACGCCAGGCCCGAATGCGGGCGCCCGGTGACCGGCTGTGTCTGCTGGCTCATGAGATGGCTCCCGTCCCTCGCCGCCCGGGCTCGCTGCCCGGACACTCCACACGGTCCGCCCGGCCGGTGCATACGGCCATCCGCGCTGCGCCGTCCGGGTGACCCACGGGCGGCAAACCCCGGCAGGCGAGATCATCGGTGCATGACGACCACACTCCACCTCGCCCAGCAGCCCGAGGCCGACGCCCTGCTCTCCCGCAGTCCGCTGGCGGCCCTGGTCGGCATGCTGCTCGACCAGCAGATCCCCATGGAATGGGCCTTCTCCGGCCCCTGGACCATCGCGCAGCGCATGGGCCGCGACGACCTCGACTGCGGGGAGATCGCGGCCTACGACCCCGAGGCCTTCTCCGAGCTGCTCTCGCAGAAGCCCGCCGTCCACCGTTACCCGGGGTCGATGGCCAAGCGGGTCCAGCAGCTGTGCCGGTACCTCGTGGAGCACTACGACGGTGACGCCGGGGCGGTCTGGCGCAAGGTGTCCGACGGCCGCGAGCTGCTGACCAGGCTCAACGAGCTGCCCGGCTTCGGGAAGCAGAAGGCGCAGATCTTCCTGGCGCTGCTGGGCAAGCAGCTCGGCGTGACGCCGAAGGGGTGGCGCGAGGCGGCGGGCGCGTACGGGGAGCGGGGCTCCCACCGGTCGGTCGCCGACATCACCGGCCCGGAGTCGCTGGACAAGGTGAGGGCCTTCAAGCAGGAGCAGAAGCGGGCCGCCAAGGAGGCGAAGGCCGCGAAGGAGTCCTGACCCTAACGACGGCGGCGCTTGGACGTGCCGAAGAGGGACCGGGTGATCTCCCGCCCGATCTGGGTGCCGATGGAGCGGGCCAGCGACTGGAAGACACCGCTGCCCATCACCTGCTCCACCACACCCGTCCCCTCCTGCGGCCGTTCCCCGCGCCCTCGCCCGGCAGGACCCGGTGCGGACGGCCGCACGGGCGCCGGCGCCTGCCGCCCGGCCAGCCGCTCGTACGCCGACTCCCGGTCCACCGCCTGCGCGTAGCGCCCGTACAGCGCCGAGTTCCCGATCGCCGCGTCCATCGCCGCGGGGTCGGCGGGACCCATCAGCGACCGCGGGGCCCGCAGCCGCACCGCGGCGACCGGGGTGGGGGCGCCGTCCTCGTCGAGGACGGTGACCACGGCCTCGCCCGTGCCGAGCCCGATGAGCAGTTCCTCCAGGTCGTACGGGGAGGTGGGGAAGGTGCGCACCGTCGCCTTGAGCGCCTTGGCGTCCTCCGGGGTGAAGGCACGCAGCGCGTGCTGCACCCGGTTGCCGAGCTGGCCGAGCACCTCGGAGGGCACGTCCTTGGGCGTCTGCGTCACCAGGAAGATGCCGACGCCCTTGGAGCGGATCAGCCGCACGGTCTGCGTGATGGCCTCCAGGAACGCCTTGCTGGCCCCGGTGAACAGCAGGTGGGCCTCGTCGAAGAAGAACACCAGCTTGGGCCGGTCCAGGTCGCCGACCTCCGGCAGGTCCTCGAAGAGGTCGGCCAGCAGCCACATGAGGAAGGTGGAGAACAGCTGCGGCCGGTCCTGCACGGCGGGCAGTTCCAGCACGGAGACGACGCCCCGCCCGTCGCCGTCCGTCCGCAGCAGTTCGGCGGTGTCGAACTCGGGCTCGCCGAAGAAGGCCCCCGCCCCCTGTGCCTCGAAGGCCGTCAGCGACCGCAGGATCACCCCGGCCGTCGCCGGCGAGACCCCGCCGATCCCCTTCAGCTCGGGCTTGCCCTCGTCGCAGGTGAGGAAGGTGACCACGGCCCGCAGGTCCTTCAGGTCCAGCAGTTCCAGGCCCTTGGTGTCGGCGTAGTGGAAGATCAGGCCGAGCGACTGCTCCTGCGTGGTGTTGAGCCCGAGCACCTTGGACAGCAGCACGGGACCGAAGCTCGTCACCGTGGCCCGCAACGGGATGCCCCGGCCCATGCCGCCGAGGGCGTAGAACTCGGCGGGGCAGCCGGCCGGGCTCCATTCCTGGCCCACCTCGGCGGCCCGCCGGGCGACGCGGTCACCGGGCACCCCCGGGGAGGAGATGCCGGAGACGTCGCCCTTGACGTCGGCGAGGAAGACCGGCACGCCCTGCGCCGAGAGTTGCTCCGCGACGAGTTGGAGCGTCTTGGTCTTGCCGGTGCCGGTGGCCCCCGCGACGAGCCCGTGCCGGTTGAGCACCGCCAGCGGGACGCGCACGGGCGCCTCCGGCAGCACCCGGTCCTCCCACAGCAGGGCGCCGAGTTCGAGGGCCGGCCCCGTGAAGGCGTACCCCTCGGCGATGGCCCGGGCGGCGCCGGGCGGGCTCGGCGTGGTCATGGGCTGCTCCACTGCTCCCGCTATCACCGTATTTGCCCACCATCGCACTCCTGCGCCGTTGCTGCGCCCGTACGCCCTTGCCCGGTAGGCTTTCCGTGTGATCTTCAAGCGCATCGGAAGCGGGCGGCCGTACCCCGACCACGGCCGGAAAAGCACCCGTGAATGGGCGGACGTCGCCCCACGTCCGGTCCGCCTCGACCAGTTGGTCACCACCAAGGGCAACCTCGACCTGGAGACCCTCCTCGCCGAGGACTCGACCTTCTACGGGGACCTGTTCGCGCACGTCGTGAAATGGCAGGGCGACCTCTACCTGGAGGACGGGCTCCACCGGGCCGTGCGCGCGGCGCTGCAACAGCGCCAGGTGCTGCACGCCCGCGTGCTGGAGATGGACTGACCTCCGGACCGCTCCTCGGGCCCGTCTCCGCCGGGGGACTCCTTCGCCCTTTCGGGTTCAAGTGCCCCTCATTGGCCCCGATTGGTTGATCGTTTAGTAGGCCCGGACGCCCGATCGCACTACGCTGCGCACATGAGCATGCTGACGCCCCCTGGCATGGGCGGAAAGTACCGGGTCACCGGGAACCAGTACCCGCGGATGCGCCGCCCCCGGAGCAGGGTGCGCATCGTGGCGGTCGTCGTGACGACCGTCGCCGTTGTCGGCCTGGCCGGCTGGGGCACGCTCCAACTGGTCGACGTCTTCGGCGGCAAGTCCACGCCCGCGAAGAACGCCGCGGCCAAGGCGGAGAACGCCGCCAAGGAACGCACCTGCAAGGCGGCGGCCGCACCGGGCTCGGCCTCGACGGTGCCCACCGCCTTCCCGGAACCCGGGGAGCTCACGGTCAACGTCTACAACGCCACCGCCAAGGGCGGCCTGGCCAAGGACACCGCCGACGAGTTCGCCGCACGCGGCTTCAAGGTGGGCACCTTCGGCAACGCCGACCCCGAGTACGACCGCAAGGTGCAGGTGGCCGCGCTGCTGATCGGCGGCCACGGGCCCAAGGCCGAGGCCGCGATGAAGCTGGTCGGCGCCCAGGTCAAGGGCACGGTCACACTGAAGCCCGCGGCCGCCGGCTCCAAGCGCCCCACCGGCACGGTGGACATCATGCTCGGCAAGGGCTTCACCAAGCTCTCCGGCGACAAGGCCGTCGAGAAGGCCCTCGCCGCCCTGGCCCGGCCGAGCGCGGCGCCGAGCGCCGGCGCCTGTTAGGCCCACGGTTCCGGTTGCCTCGTACGACGGGACCGGCCGCCGGGGCGTGGGCCCCGGCGGCCGGTCCCGCGTGTCGTGGGACGACCGGTGTCAGGCCGTGCCGTAGAGGCGGTCGCCCGCGTCGCCGAGGCCCGGGACGATGTAGCCGTGCTCGTTGAGGTGGTCGTCGACCGCCGCGGTGACCACGGTGACCGGCTTGCCGGCCAGCGCGCGCTCCATCGCCTCGACGCCCTCGGGGGAGGCGAGCAGCACCACGGCCGTCACGTCGTCGGCGCCCCGCTCGATCAGCAGGTCGATCGCGGCGATCAGCGTGCCGCCGGTGGCCAGCATCGGGTCGAGGACGTACACCTGCCGCCCGGACAGGTCCTCCGGCATGCGGGTGGCGTAGGTCTTGGCCTCCAGGGTCTCCTCGTCGCGGATCATGCCGAGGAAGCCGACCTCCGCGGTCGGCAGGAGCCGCACCAGGCCCTCCAGCATCCCGAGGCCGGCCCGCAGGATCGGCACGACCAGCGGACGCGGGTGGGACAGGCGCACGCCCGTGGTGTCCGCGACGGGTGTGCTGATGTCCACCTGCTCGGTGCGCACGTCACGGGTCGCCTCGTAGGCGAGCAGGGTGACCAGCTCGTCGGCCAGCCGACGGAAGGTCGGCGAGTCGGTGCGCTCGTCGCGCAGGGTGGTGAGTTTGTGCGCCACCAGGGGGTGGTCGACGACGTGGATCCGCATGGCCACGACTCTAACGTTCGGCCTGTCCCCCGGCCCTCCCGGTCCGTGCGGCCGGTCACGCTTCGAACCACCCGGTAGGGGGAATGCGTGCCCTTACGCCCGGGCTGTCCCGGCCGGGCACGTGGATCTCTAGGGGTGGTGCCCCATGGCGGAGCGCGGCAGCGACGGCGCCGGCGCGGACGACACGGGCGACGCCCGTACGCAGCAGGATCGCGACGCCGAACGCAGACGGCGGCGCGCCATGTTCCTGCGCGAGCTGAACGAGGCCAAGGAACTGCGCGACCGCGTCCAGCCACGCCGGGCGCGCGCGGCACGCGCGCGCCAGCAGATGCGGATGCGGACGTTCCGCTGGTAGTCCCCAGGTCGGCACAATGCCCCCACCTGGCGGGCACCGAGGGGGTACCCGCAGGCCGCCACGCGGTAAAAAAGCCGGAAGGCCTGGCACGCGGCACGCGCGGAAGACCCTTCGCAAAGCCGAGGTTTCTGCCACGATGCCGAGTGTGGGCGGGGACCTGCGCCAGATCATTCGACTCCCGCCCGAAAGTCCGGACGGCCTGAGACCTGTGGGAGAGTCACGGTGTACTTCGCCGCACTGCTCGCGCGCACCGAGGACGGTTGGGAAGCGCGCGAGACCGATCTCGACGATGTGGAAACCCTCGGCGACCTGACCGACTTGGCCCGGGCGGCTTCAGCCGGGGAGGATACGGTCCTGGTCTTCATCGAACAGGAGGACGCCTGGTTCGGCGTCGTCCGCGTCGACGGGGAGGAGGACCCGCGGATCTACGTGTCCGACGCCGCCGCCGCGGCGCGCAGCTCGTACGGGGAGATCCTGCTCACCGACGAACTGCTGGGCCGCGACCCGGAGGACCTGGACGAGATCGTCGACCTCGACGGCACCGAGGAAGGTGACGCCGACGACCTCGACGACGACGTGGTGCCCGGCCCGACGGAGGTCCACGTCCCCGTGGGCCCGCTCGGGGACGCCGAGCTCCTCGCGGACTTCGGCATGAGCGACAAGGAGCTGCTGGCCCTCAGCGGCGACGGCGCGCTGACCGGGGAGGCGCTCGGGGAGATCGCCGACTCGCTGGGCTGCGCCGACGTGCTGGAGGCGGTCCGCTGACCGGGCCCGACCCGCTGCGCGACCCCTGGGTCCCCCCGATGCGGCTCGCCCTGGAGGAGGCCCGCCTCGCCCCGCGCACCGGCGACGTGCCGGTGGGCGCGGTGGTGCTGTCGCCGCAGGGCACGGTCATCGGGCGTGGCCGCAACGAACGCGAGGCGGTCGGCGACCCGACCGCCCACGCGGAGGTGCTCGCCGTCCGCGAGGCCGCGAAGGCGCTCGGGGAGTGGCGGCTGACCGGTTGCACGCTGGTGGTGACCCTGGAGCCGTGCACGATGTGCGCGGGGGCCGTCGTCGCCTCCCGCCTCGAACGCGTGGTCTACGGCGCGGTCGACGAGAAGGCCGGGGCGGCGGGCTCCCTGTGGGACCTCGTCCGCGACCGCCGGCTCAACCACCGTCCGGAGGTGATCCACGGCGTGCTGGCCGAGGAGTGCGGTGAGCTCCTCACCCGCTTCTTCCGGTCAAAGGATTTCGGAGCACACCCGGACGTCCGCTAAGCTCTCTCTCGGTAGCGTGTCCGAGCGGCCTAAGGAGCACGCCTCGAAAGCGTGTGAGGGGGCAACTCCTCCGTGGGTTCAAATCCCACCGCTACCGCTCTGAGCAAGCGAAGGGCGGCAACCGGGAGAACTTTCCCGGTTGCCGCCCTTCGGCTTTGCCCTCACGTGTGCCGGCGGGCGGTGTTGGGACCGATTCCGGGGTGCTCGCCGGCGGACGACTGGTGCTTGCCCGCCGCGAAGCCGCCGCCGAGGGTCGGTCCGGTCCATGGTGCTGATGTCCCAGAAGACGTGCTGGCCGGTGAGAGTGGTGGAGCCGGGGTTGGCCACGGTGAGCGTGCCCTGCGCCCAGCCCTCTTGACGGTGACCGCGCCGGGCAGCGAGACCTTGACCGAGCCGCAGACGGCGGCGGTCGCCTGCCGCACCCCCCGCCCGCACCGAATGAACGTGCGAGCGAGCACACCCTGGCGACGGGTGCCGACCGCGGCCGCGCGAGCGGTACCCGCCCCTTCCGGACCGGGCGTTCTCGGCGTTTTCCGGCCTTCCGAACCTGCTGTGGCGAGCGTCACGCACGGAGCGCGGCGGGCCCGTGGATCACCCGCAAGGAGGCTTCCGTCACCCGGTCTGATTGGGCCATCCGGTGGATACACTCCAGCCATGGCGCAGGCGAAGAAAATCACCATGTACGTCATCGTGGCTTTCGTGCTCTATACGATCGTGACATCGCCGGCCCGCGCAGCCGATCTCGTGCAGATAGGCTTCCAGGGCATATCGGACGCCGCCAAGGGCGTCGGGGAGTTCATGACCGCGCTGGTCAACTGACCGGCCGGGAGCCGGTGAGGAGCACAGCACCGTGATACGCCACCTGGTCCTTTTCAAGCTCGGCGAAGGCGTGGAGCGCGACGACCCACGGGTCGTGGCCGGCGTCGACGCCTTCGAGCGGCTCGGCGGGCAGATCCCCGAACTGGCCTCCTGGGAGCTGGGCTGGAACATCTCGGACCGTCCGATCGCCTACGACTTCGCCATCAACTCCTCGGTGGCCGACGCCGACGCGCTCAAGGCGTACCTGGAGCATCCCGCACACCAGGCCGGGGTCGCGCTGTGGCGCGAGTTCTCCACCTGGGTGGTCGCCGACTACATGTTCGAGTGACCCCCCGCGGCGGCCCCTCGGGCCCCGCTCCTGCCGCACAGCCCTCCGCCCGCCGGGCGGAGGGCTTTTTCATCGAGGGCCGCGCCTCACTTGCACACAGTCCACATGAATTGTGATGCTATGACCGCTTTTGCCGGATGAGTGGACCGATGAGGAGTGGCATGTCCGTGTCGGCCCGACCCGCGTCACCATCGACCTCCGGAGACGGCAGCGGGACCGGTACGACCACCGGCGGCGGCAATCGCGGCGGAAGCACCAACAGCAACGCGGTGGAGGCGCGGGCGCTGACACAGGTGCTGTTCGACCAGCTGTCGGGGCTGGAGCCCGGCACCCCGGAGCACTCCCGGGTCAGGGCCGCCCTCATCGAGGTGAACCTGCCGCTGGTGCGGTACGCGGCCGCACGCTTCCGCAGCCGCAACGAACCGATGGAGGACGTCGTCCAGGTCGGCACGATCGGGCTGATCAACGCCATCGACCGCTTCGACCCGGAACGCGGGGTGCAGTTCCCGACGTTCGCGATGCCGACCGTGGTCGGCGAGATCAAACGTTACTTCAGGGACAACGTCCGCACCGTCCACGTCCCGCGCCGGCTTCACGAGCTGTGGGTCCAGGTCAGCGGTGCCATCGAGGACCTGACGGTGGCCCACGGGCGCACCCCCACCACCGCGGAGATCGCCGACCGGCTCAAGCTCTCCGAGGACGAGGTGCTGGCCTGCCTGGAAGCCGGGCGGGCGTACCACGCCACGTCCCTGGAGGCGGCCCAGGAGGGCGGCGACGGGGCGCCCGGGCTGCTGGACCGGCTCGGCTACGAGGACCCGGCCCTGACCGGCGTGGAGCACCGGGACCTGGTGCGGCACCTGCTGGTGCAGCTCCCCGAGCGGGAGCGGCGGATCCTGCTGCTGCGCTACTTCGGCAATCTGACGCAATCGCAGATCAGCGCCGAACTCGGGGTTTCGCAGATGCACGTCTCCCGGCTGCTCTCGCGCAGCTTCGCCCGGCTGCGATCCGCAAACCAGCTCGAATCGTAACCCTTAAGGACTACCCACCCCCCGGGAAATAAGTCGACATGGCGCTACAGCGCGTTGCCGACATGTGACATTCTGCGGGAACTGCGTTTGTCGCGGTCCGGCCTCCGGTATTCCAGTGGGGGAACGAACCGTCGCCCGCGACACCCGTCCGCGACCTCAAGGGGGTGGCATGTCCGTAGAAGTGGGCAGTCCGAAGGTGCTGAACTCCGACGCGCCGCACGATGCTCCTGACGACAAGGCCATCGACACCGCCGGCACCGCCGTCGCCGACACCGCCGCCGTCGACAGCACGATCGAGGCCATCGACACGAGCGTCGACACCCGCACGCTCTCCCGCTCGCTGTTCCTGCGGCTCGCCGAGCTGCCGGACGACAGCCCGGAGCGGGCGTACGTACGGGACACGCTCATCGAGCTCAACCTGCCGCTCGTGCGGTACGCGGCGGCCCGCTTCCGCAGCCGCAACGAGCCGATGGAGGACATCGTCCAGGTCGGCACGATCGGGCTGATCAAGGCGATCGACCGCTTCGACTGCAACCGCGGGGTGGAGTTCCCCACCTTCGCGATGCCCACGATCGTCGGCGAGGTGAAGCGCTTCTTCCGCGACACCTCGTGGTCGGTGCGGGTGCCGCGCAGGCTGCAGGAGCTGCGGCTGGCGCTGACCAAGACCAGCGACGAGCTCGCCCAGCGGCTAGACCGCTCGCCCACCGTCTCCGAACTCGCGGCGGCGCTCGGCGTCTCCGAGGAGGACGTGGTCGACGGCCTGGCGGTCGGGAACGCGTACACCGCGAGCTCGCTGGACTCGCCGCCCCCGGAGGACGACGGCGGCGAGGGCTCGCTGGCCGACCGGCTGGGCTACGAGGACACCGCGCTGGAGGGCGTGGAGTACCGCGAGTCGCTCAAGCCGCTGCTCGCCCAGCTGCCCGCGCGGGAGAGGCGGATCATCATGCTCCGCTTCTTCGCCAACATGACGCAGTCGCAGATCGGCGAGGAGGTCGGCATCTCCCAGATGCACGTCTCCCGGCTGCTGACCCGGACCCTGGCGCAGCTGCGCGAAGGCCTGACCGCCGAGCAGTAGGGCGGGGCCCGGCGACGGAAGGACCGGGCGGTTCATTCCTGACGGTTCGTCAGTACACTGACGGCATGGTGCACATACCACCCGGCCGCCGGGGCGCGCTGGCCGCTGCCTCGGCGGCCGTCGTCTGCCTGGGTGCCTTCGCCGCGCTGGGCCCGGACTGCGAGGGCAGCGGGCCGGGCTACGTGGCCGTCGGCGCCCCGGGCCCGGCGGGCGGCCCCGCGGTGAACGCCCCGCCCTCCGGCGACGTGGACCTGGTGCCGCTGGACGGCCGTACGGGCTCCCCGGCCGGGCCCGGCCGGACGGCACCCACCGCGCCGGGCGCACCGGCCGGCAGCGGCGGCGCGGGCTCCTCACCTCCGGCGGACGTACCGGACGGGCCGGACGGGCCCGGCGCCACGAGCGTCCCGCCGCGGCAGGGCGGCACCGCGCCGCCCGCGACGGCCTCCGGCGGCCCCACCGGGCGGCCGGCCCCCGGCGGTTCTGCGTCCGCCCCGTCCCCACCGACGACCGGTGCGCCGGCGCACCTGGTGGTGAGTGCGGTCGAACGCACGGCGGCCGCCGACCGCTGGTGCGAGAAGGTCACCGTCACCCTCGCCAACACCGGGGACCGAGCCGCGACGACGGGCACCGTCACCTTCGGCACGCACGTCATCGGCCTGCTGGGCGTCGACTGGGCCACGCTGCGCAGCAGCCGTGCCGCGCCGGTGCCGGTCCCCGGCGGCGGCAGCACGAAGCACACCTGGGAGGTCTGCGTCGAGGCGTGGCGGGTGCCGCTGGGCATGCACGTCGAGACCCGGGACGTCTCGGTCGCGGACTCCTGAACGCCGGTACGCCCCGGGCTCGCGGAGGCGGGGGCCGGCCCGTCCCGGGACCGGCCCCCGCCTCCCCGGGCAGGAGCGGTGGTGCGCTCAGCCGGCCAGGTAGGAGCGGATCTGGCCGAGGGTGCCGGTGTCGCTGAGGAACCCGATGTGGGTCGTGCACGCCACCAGGTGGTTGTTCGCGCCGCTCAGCGGGGTGCTGGTGTACGGGATGATGATCCCGTCGCACGGCGAGTACCAGGTCGCGTAGACCGTGCTGCCCGGCGTCTCGTCACCGCTGCTGATGGTGCGGACGAAAGACGAGCCCGGCAGCATCTCGACGCAGGACGCGTAGATCACGCAGGCCGAGGCGTAGGTGGTGCCGTGGTTCGCGCCCGCCACCGAGGCGACCCGGCGGACGGAGGAGGTGCCGCCGAGCTGGGTGAGGTACCACTGGGTGACCAGACCGCCCATCGAGTGGTTGACGATGTCGACCTTGGTCGCGCCGGTGCGGGTCAGCACCTGGCGCACGTAGCTCGCCAGCCCCGCGGCGCTGGTCTTGTTCGACTGGGCCCAGTTGTACTCGTACGCGAAGAGCTCGCTGCGGCTGTAGCCGCCGGCCACGAAGACCGACTCCGCGTAGTCCCAGTTGCTCGCGCTGCCGGTGTAGCCGTGCACGAAGACCACCGGGGTGTGGGTCGCGGCGTTCGCGGTGCCCGGCATCACAAAGGTGCCGAGGCCGACGGCGGCCGCCACGGTGAGCAGGATCGCCCATATTCGTCGCATCTGAACTCCTTGTCGTGGGGGTCGACAGGAGTCTCCGAGCGGCACGCGGGCGACGGACCGGTGGAATCACCAGTGTCTTCCTGTCATGCACGGAACATGATGCAGGACCCTTCCCTCCCGGTGGACGCCAGCAGACACTGGCGTCATGGAGGCCGGACGGAGCGACCCCGCCGCGTGGCCGCCGGCGCTGTACGGCCGGGACCGCGAACGCGCCCTCCTGGACGCCCTGTCGGTCCGGGCCCGGCAGGGCGGGGGACGGGCGCTGCTGCTGCTCGGCGGACCGGGCACCGGACGCACCTGCCTGCTCACGGACGCGGCGCGCACCGCCGCGGCGGCCGGTGCGACCGTGCTGCGCACCGACGGCGTACGGGCCGAGGCGCGGGTCCCGCTCGCGGCACTGCACCGCACCCTGCTGCCGGTCGCCCCGCGCGTGCGGGCCGTGCCGGGACCGTACGGCGTGGCGCTGGCGGAACTCCTCGCCGGGCGGGTGCCCGCCGGGGGCGAACTCGCGCTGGGCGCCGCGCTGTCCGGCCTGGTGGCCGGACTCGCCCGCCCGGCACCGCTGCTGTGGTGCGTGGACGACGCGCAGTGGCTGGACCCCGCGACGCTGCGCGCGCTCGGCATGGCGGCGCGCCGCCTCACGGGCCTCGCGGCCACCGTGCTGTTCGCCGCCGACGAGGGCTGCCCCACCGCCGGAGCACTGGAGGACCTGGACGTCCTGCGCCTGCGCCCGCTGGCGCCGGACGCCGCACGCCGGATGCTCGCCGACCGGTTCCCCGGATTGCCGCCGCGCGGCGCGGACGCGGTCACGGTGCTCGACCTGGCCGCGGGCAACCCGCTGGCCCTGGTCGAACTCGCCGGGGCGGCCGTGGACGGGCGGCTGCCGGAACCGCCCGCGCTGCCCGCGGGGAGCCGGCTGCGGGAGCGGCACCGGCAGCGCTTCCACGCCCTCACGCCGGGAGCCCGCACCGTGGTGGCGCTGCTGCTCTGCGGCGGGCCGCTGGCCGTACCGGTGCTGGAGTCCGCCGCCCGCCGCCGCGGGCTCGGCGCCGGCAGTGTCGAGGAGGCCCGCGCCTGCGGCCTGGTCGACCTGCGCGACGGGACGGCGACCGTACCGGGACGGCTGCTGCGCGCCTCGCTGACCGCACTGCTCTCCCCCGCCGACCGGCTGGCCGCGTACGCGACGCTGGCCTCGGTGCTGGACCCCCCTGCCGCCCGGCTCTTCCGGGCGCTCCACCGGCTCGACCGGTCGGCCTTCCCGTCGCCGGACACCGAACGGGAACTGGAGGCCGCGGCCGGGGCCGCCCGCCGGTCCGCCGGTCATGCCGCGGCCGCCGCCGCGTGGGAGCGGGGAGCCGCGGCCGCCGCCCGTCCGCACACCCGCGTCCGGTGGCTGGTCGCGGCCGCCGCCGACGCGCAGGCCGCCGGGGAGACCCGCCGGGCGCGCGGACTGATGCGCCGGGCCGGCGCACAGGGCGGCCCGGCGCCGGGCGGGGCGCCCGGCGCCCTGGTCCAGGGCGAGATCGAACTGCGCGACGGAGTGCCCGCCGTGGCCTGCCGCGACCTGACCGCCGCGGCCGGCCGGTTCCCCGCCGACCGGCGCGCACCGGCCGTACGGGCCCTGATGCTCGCCGGCGAAGCGGGGTGCGTCGCGGGCGACTTCGACGCCTTCTTCGGCCTCGCCGAGCGTGCCGACGCGCTGCGCCGCAGCGACGACCGGCCGGAACAGCGCCTGGTCTTCGACCACTTCGCGGGGCTCGCGGCGACCTTCCGGGGCCGGCACGACCGCGCGCAGTGGGCGCTGCGGCGGGTGGTCCGGCTCGCCGAGACGCTTCAGGACCCGGAGTCCGCGATCTGGGCCGCCCAGGCCGCGTACACCCTGGGGGACGCCCGGCGGGCGCACGCCCTGGCGACCGCGGCCGTGCACCGGGCCCGCCGGCAGGGCGCGGGCGCACTGGTGCCCGCGGCCCTGGTCTACGAGGCGCTGTGCGCGCTGGCGCTCGACCGGTACGCCGCGGCCGGGGCGGCCGCCGAGGAGGGGCTGCGGCTCGCGGAGGCGACCGGCCAGCGCAACCTCGCCGTCGACCACCTCGCGGTCCTGGCGCTGCTCGCGGCCCTGCAGGGCGACGGCGTGACCGCCGGGCTGCGGACGGCGGCCGCCGAAGGAGCCGTCGCGTCACGGGGGCTGGGCCGCCCCGGGGCCTTCAACTGCTGGGTCTCGGCCTGCGCGGACCTCGCCGCGGACCGGCCCGCCGACGCGCTGTCCCGCTTCGCCCGCATGCGCGGCGGCGCGGGCCAGGTGAACCTGGCGGTCCGGGGGATGGCCGCCCCCCACTTCATCGAGGCGGCGGTGCGCTGCGGGCAGCGGGCGAAGGCCGCCGGGGCGCTGCGCGCGTACGAGCACTGGGCGGCGGCGAGCCGCAGCAGCGTGCGGCTGGCCCTGGCGCACCGGTGCCACGGGCTGCTGGCGGAGGACGACGCGAGCGCCGTGGACCACTTCCGCGAGGCGCTGCGGCTCCACCAGGACGACGACACCGTCCTGGAGCTGGCCAAGACGGAGCTGTTCTACGCCTCCCGGCTGCGGCGCACCCGCCGGCCCGGCGAGGCCCGGGGCCTGCTGCGGGACGCGGTGGCGGTGTTCCGGCAGTTCGACGCCCGCCCTTGGGCGGAACGGGCCGCGGCCGAACTGCGGGCCGCCGGGGACCGGGTGGGCCCGGTGGACCGGGAGCCCGGGGGCCGCCGGGAGCTGACGGCGCAGCAGACGAGGATCTCCGAGCTGGTGGCGCAGGGCGCGACCAACCGCGAGATCGCCGATCTGCTGCTGCTCAGCACGCGCACGGTCGAGTACCACCTGCGGAACGTCTTCAGCCGGCTCGGGGTGCGCTCGCGCGTCGAGCTGGCCTCGCTGTTCCGCTGAGCGGGGGCGGGCCGCCGGACGCGGGCGCACGACGGCCGCCGGACGGCCGGCGACCGCCGGCGTCCGGTGTCAGTGGACGTGGTGGGGTGGCGCGCCCGTCAGGCGACCGCGAACCAGACCACGGCGGCGATCACGACGACGGCCGCGACGATGCCGACGATCAGCCCGGTCTTGTTGCCGCCCGCGGCCTGGGCCTGGGCGGGCTCCTCGTCGACGAAGGCGCGGAACATCTGGGTGTTGCCGGCCGGGTCGTAGTTGTTGTCAGGGGTAGTCATGGGGCAGGACCCTAGCGAAGTCACGCTGCGCCGGTCACCCCCGCCCCGTCGTTGGGAAGGGGAACACCCCGGGAATACCGCCCGTCCCCGCCGTGTCCAAGACCACATGGCACTCATCGGCAACTCTGATCTCGACGTCTTCCCCCTATGCCTCGGTGGCAACGTCTTCGGCTGGACCTCGGACGAGGCGACCTCCTTCGAGGTGCTGGACGCCTACGCGGAGGCGGGCGGCAACTTCGTCGACACCGCGGACGTGTACTCGGCGTGGGTCCCGGGCCACACCGGAGGGGAGTCCGAGACCGTGATCGGCTCCTGGCTCGCCAAGCGCGGCCGCCGCGACGACGTCGTCGTCGCGACCAAGGTCGGCTCCCACCCCGACTTCAAGGGGCTGAAGGCCGCGACCGTCAAGGCCGCGGCGGAGGAGTCGCTGCGCCGCCTGGGCACCGACCGGATCGACCTCTACTACACGCACTACGACGACCCCGCGACCCCGGTCGAGGAGATCGTCGGCGCCCTGGACGAGCTGGTCCGCGAGGGCAAGGTCCGCCACGTCGCGGCCTCCAACATCAGCCCCGAGCGGCTGGCGGCCTCGCTGGAGTTCGCCGAGCGCGAGGGCCTGACGAAGTACGTGGCGCTGCAGCAGCACTACAACCTGGTGGAGCGGGAGAGTTACGAGGGGCCGCTGCGCGAGGTCGTCGAGGCGCACGGCCTCGCCTCCGTGCCGTACTTCGGTCTGGCGCGGGGCTTCCTCACCGGCAAGTACCGGCCCGGCGTCACGGTGGACAGCCCCCGGGCGGAAGGCGCGGGCGCCTACCTGGAGTCGGAGCGCGGTCCGCGGGTGCTGGCCGCGCTGGACGAGGTCGCGGCGGCGCACGGCGTGGAGCCGGCGAGCGTCGCGCTGGCCTGGCTGCGGACCCGGCCGACCGTCGTGGCGCCGATCGCCAGCGCCCGCACGCCCGCGCAGCTGACCGCGCTGCTGGCTTCGGCGTCCCTGGAGCTGACCGCAGCGGAGCTGGAGCGCCTCTCGGAGGCATCTGCCTGACCTGCACCTTTTACCCGAAGACCCGCCTCCCTTGACCGGAGGCGGGTCGTTCCTTTTGGAGGTTTTTACCCGAAAGAATTTGCCTGCAGCAACCAACGTTCCTAAGGTTGCTTGAGGCAACCAATAAGAGTGGGAAGCGAGGCGCCATGGCGACGCAGGAGCAGTTCGCGGAGCTCGCGAGCCAGCTGCGTGCGATCCCGGTGGTCGCCCGCGAACTCAGCCGGGCCTGTCCACCGCAGTGCCCGCCGTCATCGCTCGGCGTGCTCTCGGTGATCAGCCGCCACGGTGAGATGCGGATGAGCCGGCTGGCCGAGCTGCTGGAGGTCGACATGTCCGTCACCAGCAGACACGTGGCCCACCTCGCCGAGCGCGGCTGGATCGACCGGCTGCCCGACCCCCACGACAAGCGGTCACGGTTGCTGCGCCTGACCCCCGGCGGCACGGACATGCTGCGCGCCGCCCAGGACGGGGTCGCCGAGGCGCTGGCCCACCACCTGAGGGACTGGCCGGACGAGGACGTCACCGAGTTCTCCCGGCTGCTGGACCGGCTGCGCAGGGACTTCGCCGCCGACTGCCGCCCCCGTACACATTCCACGACGTGAAGAGGATGACGATGGCAACAACCGCACCACCGACCGGTGTGCGGGGGACCGATGCCCACGCAGGACACGCGGCCCCCATGTCGCACCGGCAGATCATGGAGGCCCTCACCGGGCTGATCCTCGGCTTGTTCGTGGCGATCCTGTCGTCCACGATCGTCTCCAACGCCCTGCCGAAGATCATCTCCGATCTGAACGGCGGGCAGAGCGCCTACACCTGGGTCGTCACCGCCGCCCTGCTCTCCACCACCGCCACCACCCCGCTGTGGGGCAAGCTCTCGGACCTGTTCAGCAAGAAGCTGCTGGTCCAGCTGGCGCTGGTGATCTACGTGGTGGGCTCGCTGGTCGCGGGCCTGTCGCAGAACGCGGGGATGCTGATCGCCTGCCGTGTCGTCCAGGGCATCGGCGCCGGCGGTCTGACCGCGCTGACCCAGGTCATCATGGCTGCGATGATCTCCCCGCGCGAGCGCGGCCGGTACAGCGGCTACCTGGGTGCGGCCTTCGCCCTCGGTACGGTCGGCGGCCCGCTGCTGGGCGGCGTCATCGTCGACACCGACTGGCTCGGCTGGCGCTGGTGCTTCTACGTCGGCGTGCCCTTCGCGATCGTCGCGCTGATCGTGCTGCAGAAGACCCTGCACCTGCCGGTCGTCAAGCGCCGGGTCAAGGTCGACTGGGCGGGCGCCTCGTTCGTCACCGCCGCCGTCAGCCTGCTGCTGGTCTGGGTGACCTTCGCCGGCGACAAGTACGAGTGGATCTCCTGGCAGACCTACGCCATGGTCGCGGGCGCCGTCCTGCTCGTCCTGATCTTCGTCCTGGTCGAGTCCCGCGCGAGCGAGCCGATCATGCCGCTGCGCCTGTTCCGCAACAAGACGATCAGCCTGACCTCGGTCGCCTCGCTCTTCGTGGGCACCGCGATGTTCGGCGCCACGGTCTTCCTCAGCCAGTACTTCCAGCTGGCGCGCGGCGAGTCGCCGACGATGTCGGGCGTCATGACCATCCCGCTGATCGCCGGTCTGTTCGTGTCCTCCACCGCCTCCGGGCTCATCATCACCCGCACCGGGCGCTGGAAGGCGTTCCTGGTCTCCGGCGGCGTGCTGCTCACCGGCGGCCTCGCCCTGCTGGGCTCCCTGCGGGCCGACACCACGTACTGGCACCTGGCGCTCTTCATGGCGCTGCTGGGCCTCGGCGTCGGCATGATGATGCAGAACCTGGTGCTGGCCGTGCAGAACCAGGTGGGGGCCGCCGACCTCGGGGCGGCGAGTTCCGTCGTCACCTTCTTCCGCACGCTCGGTGGCGCGATCGGCGTCTCCGCGCTGGGCGCGGTGCTCGGCAACCGTGTGACGCACTACGTCAAGGACGGCCTGACCGCCCTGGGCGTGAAGTCCACCGGTGAGTCCGACGGCGCGATCCCGGACCTGGCCACGCTGCCCGCGCCGATCCGCCACGTCGTGGAGAGCGCGTACGGCCACGGCGCCGGCGACGTCTTCCTGGTCGCGGCCCCGGTGGCGTTCCTCGCGCTGCTGCTGGTGCTGTTCATCAAGGAAGTGCCGCTGAAGACCGCCAGCGGTCTGCAGCAGGCGGCCGGTGTCGCCGGCCACGCCGAGCAGACCCCGGTCATACCCGCCCAGGCCCCCGCGGCCGAGGCCGTCGCCGGGCCCGCGGCCGAGGCCACCGAGGCGGTCGGCGTGGCCGCACCGCCGGCCCCGGTGCCCGCCGAGGGCACCACGGTCCACGGCCAGGTGCGCAACGCCGAGGGCGAGGGCGTCGAGCGAGCCACCCTGACCCTGATATCGCTCACCGGCCGGCAGCTCGGCCGCGCCTCCACCCGAGCCGACGGCGGCTACACGCTGACCGCGCCCGGCGCCGGCTCGTACGTGCTCATCGCCGCCGCCGACGGCCACCAGCCGCAGGCGTCCACCGTGGTGGTCGGCGAGGAGCCCGTCCCCTACGACGTGGTCCTGGCCGGCACCAGCGGGCTGACCGGCACGGTGGTCGCCGAGGCGACCGGGATACCCGTCGCGGGCGCCGTGGTCGTGGTGACCGACGTGCGCGGCGAGGTCCTGGCCACCGGCGGCACCGGCCAGGACGGCGCCTTCGGCTTCCAGGACCTGCCCGCGGGCGACTTCACCCTGGCCGTCAACGCCACCGGCTACCGGCCGGCCGCACTGCCGGTCGAGGTCGCCGGCAACGGCCCCACCCACGTCGAGGTCCCGCTCCGCACCGGAGCCCGCCTGCAGGGCACCGTCCTGGGCGGCACCGCCCGCACACCACTGCCGGAGGCCCGCGTCACCCTGATCGACGCGGCAGGGAACGTGGTGGCCACCGCCACCACCGGCACCGACGGGGCCTACGCCTTCGGCGACCTGGACGCCGGCGAGTACGCGCTGGTCGCCGGCGGATACCCGCCGGTGGCCACCCAGGTCACCGTCGGCAACGACGCCACGGCCGGCCACCAGGACGGCTTCGACGTCGAACTCAACCACCCCGAGGGGTGAACCATCGGCCGGTCCGTGCGCCTGCGGAGACGCACGGGCCGGTGGACGGGGGACAGCGGGTCCGGTCGGACGGCCGGGCAGGGGACGGCCCGGGCCGTCCCGACCGGACCCGGCCGGGGGAACGCACCGAAGGGCGAGCGAGGTACATGAACACGACGGCAGGAGCCGGGCTGCGCGGGCGGATCCGGACGAAGGACGGTTGGGCGGTGCCGCACGCCGTGGTGACCGTCACCGACATGACCGGGCAGCAGATCGCACGGGAGGCGGCGGACGCCGAGGGTGCCGTGCGCACCGCCGCGCTGGCCCCCGGGGCGTACACCGTGATCGTGACGGCCGTGGGTTACCGCCCGGCCGCCGCGACGGCGCTGGTGACCGCCTCCGGCTCGGCGGACCTGGGGACCCTGCTGCTGGGCCGCGCCGGCGGCCTCGAACTGCCGCCACCCGGGCCGTGGACGATCGACCCGGCGCACTCCGAGGCCGGCGCGGTCGCCCAGCACCTTGGCCTGTCCACCGTGCACGGCCGCTTCAGGACCTTCGCGGGCCGGATCGACGTCGCGGAGCAGCCGCTCGCGTCGTCCGTCGAGGCCGTGATCGACGCCGCGTCGATCGACACCGGCAACGGCACCCGCGACGAGCACCTGCGCTCCGCCGACTTCCTCGACGTGCGGGAGCACCCCACCGTCAGCTACCGCAGCACCTCGCTGGAGCCGTCCGCCGGCGACCGGTGGACCGTCCACGGGGAGCTGACGATGCGCGGGATCACCCGCCCGGTCGACCTCGACCTGGCCTACCTGGGCACCGGGCCGGACGCCTGGGGCGGCGTGCGCGCCGCCTTCCGCGCGACGGCCGAACTGCGCCGCGAGGACTTCGCGATGAACTGGAACCAGGTCGTACGGGCCGGGATCGCCACCATGGGGACGACGCTGAGGGTCACCCTCGACATCCAGGCGGTCCAGGGGACGGCCCTCCCCGCCGTCCAGCCGCGGGAAGCATAGGCTGCCGTCCATGGCTGCCTACATCGCGACCAATACCAGCGTGCAACTCGACCAGTTGCTGGAATTCGTACGACCGCGCCACCGCGCCCTGCTGCTGACCACCCGCGCCGACGGCCGCCCCCAGGGCTCCCCCGTCGCCTGCGGGGTCGACGACGCGGGGCGCCTGGTCGTCTCGACCTACCCCGAGCGGGCCAAGGCCCGCAACGCCCGCCGGGACGCGCGGGCCTCCGTGATCGTCCTGTCGGACGAGTGGGACGGCCCCTGGGTCCAGGTCGACGGCACCGCCGAGGTCATCGACTCCCCCGACTCGGTCGAGCCGCTGGTGGAGTACTACCGCAACATCGCGGGCGAGCACCCGGACTGGGACGAGTACCGCGCCGCCATGGTCAGGCAGGGCAAGTCCCTGGTGCGCGTGACCCCGGAACGCTGGGGCCCGATCGCGACGGGCGGCTTCCCGGCGCGGCTGGCCCCGAAGGACTAGGTGCTGTTTCTCGGATCTCCTGACGTGATCATGCGTGTGGATTGACGCTGTTCAGCATGGTTGGCCGTGGAGACCTGACGAATGCGGAGTG